>CANHAW010000030.1 GCA_947458675.1 Beijerinckiaceae bacterium | reverse complement strand
TTGAGAAAAGGTTCGGGCAGGTTCGCCTGCCCGTCCCATCATCGCTTTAAAAGCAAGCTTCGCGGACGCTCTTTGGGCCACCGCATCACGACGGGGTGCTCGTGCTATGGCAATGCTCAGTTTTGAAAAGAAATACCGCGTCCGCGGAGGAACGCTGATCGGGGGCGACCTGTTCGACTTCTGGGTCGGGCCGTTCTACGTCGGATTTTTCGGCGTCATGACGGCGTTTTTCTCCGCGCTCGGGACAGGTTTGATCCTGTATGGCGCGTCGCAGGGGCCGACATGGAATCCCTGGCAAATCAGTATCGCTCCACCCGATCTGAAATATGGTTTGGGTCTTGCGCCTTTGATGGAAGGCGGATTGTGGCAGATCATCACGGTCTGTGCGATCGGCGCCTTTGTTTCATGGGCTTTGCGTGAAGTGGAAATCTGCCGAAAGCTCGGCATGGGCTATCATGTGCCCTTCGCTTTTTCCTTCGCCATTCTTGCTTATGTCACGCTCGTTGTGGTGCGCCCGTTCCTGCTGGGCGCATGGGGACATGGTTTCCCCTATGGCATTTACAGCCATCTCGATTGGGTGTCGAACGTTGGCTATCAATATCTGCACTTCCACTACAATCCGGCGCATATGATCGCGGTGACCTTCTTCTTCACCACGACTTTGGCGCTCGCCCTGCACGGTTCGCTGATCTTGTCAGCGTCAAATCCGCCCAAGGGTGAAGTGGTGAAAGCTGGCGAACATGAGAACACTTTCTTCCGCGACACGATCGGCTATTCGATCGGCGCACTGGGCATCCATCGCCTCGGCCTGTTCCTGGCCTTGTCGGCGGTTTTCTGGAGCGCCGTCTGCATCGTGATCAGCGGTCCCTTCTGGACAGGAAGTTGGACCGAGTGGTGGAGCTGGTGGCTCGACTTGCCGATCTGGAGCTGAGGGGAGGGTTCCGTGGACTATCAAAACATATTCACGCGCGTTCAAATACGCGGCCCCATCTACTGGGGCGCCGAAGCCAAGGATCAGGGCAGTCTGAAGCGGGGTGAAACCAGCTTCTTCAACTACTGGCTTGGCAAAATCGGCGATGCCCAGATTGGACCGATTTATCTCGGCGTCTCTGGTCTGCTGTCGTTGGTTTGTGGTCTCGTTGCTTTCGAGATCATCGGGCTTAACATGCTCGCATCTGTCGACTGGAATTTGAAAGAATTCGTGCGGCAATTGTTCTGGCTTTCGCTTGAACCGCCGGCGCCGAAATATGGTCTCTCCATTCCGCCCTTGAATGAGGGTGGCTGGTGGCTGATGGCCGGCTTCTTCCTGACCATGTCGATCTTGCTCTGGTGGGTTCGCATGTATCGGCGCGCACGCCAGCTTGGCATGGGCACGCATGTGGCCTGGGCTTTTGCAGCAGCAATCTGGCTCTATCTGGTTCTCGGCTTTTTCCGGCCGATCCTGATGGGATCGTGGAGCGAGGCAGTGCCCTTCGGCATATTCTCGCATCTTGATTGGACGGCGGCTTTCTCGATCCGTTACGGCAATCTCTTCTACAATCCCTTCCACGCGCTTTCGATCGTCTTTCTGTATGGATCGGCCTTGCTCTTTGCGATGCATGCGGCGACCATTCTTGCTGTCAGCCGCTACGGCGGCGAGCGGGAGATCGAGCAGATCGTCGATCGCGGCACAGCAACGGAACGTGCGGCGCTCTTCTGGCGCTGGACCATGGGCTTCAATGCGACGATGGAATCCATTCATCGCTGGGCCTGGTGGTTTGCGGTTCTGTGCCCGCTGACGGGTGGTATCGGCATTCTTCTGACCGGAACTGCCGTGGATAATTGGTACCTCTGGGCTGTCGAACACGGTGTGGCTCCGCCATATCCGCCGACTGAACCGGCGGTTCTCGATCCTCTCAAGAGCGTTGGAGGAGCGCGATGAGCTTTTCTATCAAGGATGTGACCCGCAAGGGCCTGCTCCTGGGTGTGTTTCTTGCAGCCGGTCTTGTTGCCGGCTGCGAGCAGCCTCCACAAGAGAGCACGCAGAACGGATATCGCGGCACGGGTATGTCGCAGATCCGCAGCCCGGAAAAAATCGAGAGGCTCTTGGTGGCCAATGCAATCCCCGAGGCACAGCCGCCGGCTGATGCATCGGGCGATCTCGCCTCGAAAGCCTATCAGAATGTGCAAGTGCTCGGTCATCTCAGCGAAGGCCAGTTTCTGCGCGTTATGACGGCGATCACCGAATGGGTGGCGCCGGAGCAGGGCTGTGGCTATTGCCACAATCTGGAAAATCTCGCCGACGATTCGATGTATACGAAGAAAGTCGCGCGCCGCATGCTCCAGATGACGACGCATATCAATGAAGACTGGAAGGCCCATGTCGGCGCAACCGGCGTGACCTGCTATACTTGCCACCGCGGCAATCCGGTTCCTGAAAACATCTGGTTCAAGGATCCCGGACATGTCGCGCGCGGTTCTGCCGCCGATCCGGGTGGACAGAATTATCCGGCACTATCGACGGCGCGTTCTTCGTTGCCGCGCGATCCATTCTCGGCAATGCTGCTTGGAAACACGGAAATTCGTGTCGCCAGCGCGCAATCCTTGCCGACAGATGCGCCGGGGATGACGATCCAGTCGACCGAAATGACCTATGCTTTGATGATGCATATGTCGAACGGGCTCGGCGTGAATTGCACCTTCTGTCACAATTCACGTTCCTTCGCGAGCTGGGAAGAATCCACACCCCAGCGTGTGACCGCATGGCATGGCATCCGCATGGCGCGCGACATCAACAAGGAATATCTGGATCCGTTGAAGCCGGTCTATCCGGCCCACCGGCTCGGGCCTGAGGGCGATGCGGCGAAAGCCAATTGCGCCACCTGCCACCAGGGCGTGAACAAGCCGCTGAATGGCGTGAGCATGCTCAAGGATTATCTGGTTGAGTTGGGGCGGCCGAAGAAATAGGCCGCGTCAAATAGACCAAAAAGAAACGCGGCCCTCGGGCCGCGTTTTTCGTTTGGGGGTCTGTTTTGTGCAGACCGGATAAGGTCTCTTCAGGATCCGTGCGGCGAGCGCACGAGCCCCAGAATATGGCCGAGATCTTTGAAGAAGACGCGAATATGGGCCATCACATCGGTCTTGACCAATGCCTTGTTCATATAGGATTCCCAAGTCAGGCGCTGGACATCCGGATCGCGGCAGATTTTGACGAAGCGCTCACGGAAGCGATCGCTGCGATACCAGAAGGTCTGCATGACCCAGAGAACCAAGAAGATGCGCCCGTGATCGCGCATGAATTTTTTGCGCGCGCCGGCCAGGGCACGTCCATCGCCTGTGCGCAAAGTCTCCATACAGGCCTCGCCGGCCAATCGTCCGCTCAGCATGGCGTAATAAATGCCTTCGCCTGATGCGGGAGCAACGACACCGGCGGCATCCCCGGTGACGAGAACATCGCGGCCATTATCCCATTTCTTGGCGGGATAGAGCGGCAGCGGCGCACCTTCGCGCCGGCATGTCGGTGCATCTTCAAGGCCGACATCCTTGCGCAATTCTGCGACGGCATTGCGCAGCGAAAAACCCTTGTGGGCAGAGCCTGTGCCGATGCTGATCGTATCGCCATGGGGAAAAACCCAGCCGTAAAAATCGGGCGAGATTTTTCCTTGATAATAGACATCGCATCGATTGGGTGCGATCGCCTCAGATTGCTGCGGTGTGCGGACAATCTCATGATAGGCGAAAACGAAAGGCGCGCGGCCCGAGGGGGGCAGGGCGGCGCGTGCGACTGCCGAATTGGCCCCGTCTGCGCCGATGACAAGACGCGCCTGCGCACTCTCTTCTTTTCCGAACTTGTCGCGCCATGTGATGAGGCAATGGCCGTTTGCATCGCGATCGAAATGATCGAAAGTGCCGGTGACGCGTTTTGCGCCGGCTGTTGCGGCGCGCTCGCGCAGCCATTCATCGAATTCATCGCGATCGACCATGCCAACGAAGCCGCCGGTATCGATGGGCATGTCCACGGATGTTCCCGAAGGCGCCACCATGCGGGCTGAGCGGATCTTCGCTTTCAGAAGATGATCGGGAATGTCGAAATCGCGGATGAGCCGCGGGGGAATGGCGCCGCCGCAGGGTTTGATCCTGCCGGCACGATCAAGCAGCATGACCTTGCGCCCGGCGCGCGCCAGATCATGCGCGGCTGTTGCGCCCGCAGGTCCGCCACCGACGACGATTACATCGAAAATATCATTGCTCATCGCGCATGCTCCATATCGGCGGGGAAGCTTTCTTCTGCGGTGGATTTTGTTCGGTCGCGCGCTACTGCCACTGCGATTGCGGCGGAGACAATGAAGAGAAGAGCCTCACCGAAAAACACGCTTGTGTAGGCATGTGCAGGCGAACCGAAAAACTGTCGCGCAATATCGACGGCAAGCGTTCCGATGAAGCCGCCGAGCGCAAAGGCAAGTGCTTGCGATGCGCCCCATAGTCCCATGCGCACGCCCTCGCGGGATTGATGTCCCGATCGCGCCATCGCCATCATCATGCCGATTGCTGCGATTGAAAAAATTCCATTGGCCAGTCCGAGCAAAAAGACTGCCGTGCTGATGGGCCATTGCGGGCCCATGATTCCGCCCATTGCGACGGCAGCCATTGCAATGCCCGAAGCAATGCAACCGCTGACCATACAGGCCTGCAGGAGAGCGGTTTCACGGCGACCCGCCAGATAGCCTGCAATCGCCACCAAGATCATGCCGACAAGAACGCCGGCATGTTGCTTGCCGCCCAATTGCGTCGATTCACCGGGTGTCATGTTGAAGACAAGACCGGCAAAGGGCTCGAGGATGAGATCCTGCGCATTATAGGCGAACATGGAAACGAAAACGAACAGCGTGAAACGGCGCGTGCGCGGTTCCGACCAGACTTCACGCAGCGCCAAACGAAACGGTGTCTGATCTTTCTGTTCTTTGACGATGGCAGTCGTGCGCGCCTCGACGCCGAGAATGGCGATTGTGCTGACGGTGAAGGCGATCAGCGAAACAATGCTCGAGACCAGCACAAGACGTTCGCCCGAAAATGGATCGAGCGCCTTGCCGGCGCTGATGGCGGTTATGGCGAAGCCGGCGATCATCATCGTCCAAACGATGGTTGCAGCAGGTGCACGGCGCGCCGGTGGCGCACGTTCGGCAAGCAGCGTGAGCAAATTTGTTCCGGCTGCACCGACACCCATGCCGATCAGCAGAAAGGCAAGCGTTGCAACTGCAAGGCCGGCGCGCAATTCATCCTGCATCATGGCGGTGCCCACAGCTGCAAGTGCGCCACCCAGCGCCAGAGCTGCCATGCCGCCGATGATCCAAGGCGTGCGCCGCCGCCCCCCATCGGATCCGTGACCCCAGCGCGGGCGCAAGACCTGCACGGCATAATGCAAAGTCATCAGCAGGCCGGGCACGAGCGCCGGCAGGCCGATCTCAATCACCATGACGCGGTTGAGCGTCGAGGTTGCGATCACGACAATGGCGCCAATGGATGTTTGCACGAGGCCGATGCGGACGATTTCGAACCAGGTGAGCGTGTGCGATTGCTGCGCTGCGGTCATGGCGTCACTCCGGGGAGATTGCGCGAGGCGATGGCGGCGGGAAGCGTGCCGAGAACGCAAAGGCCGCACTGGACAGCCGACATCGCCTCAAACCGGGTGATTGGTTCGAGCAATGCGATAGCTGTTGCGGACACTGGAGCAATCATACCGGCAGCCTAGGCTGCGCGGCCGGGAATGTCTACTTCAGTTGACAGTCTTAAATGTCAACTTTTAGGCAAAATCGTCCGATCCCTCGGTTTCGCCGTCAAGGTCGCCGATGCCATAGCGCCGGAGCTTTCCATAGAGGCTCTGGCGGCTGAGACCGAGCATTTGCGCGGCGGCGGCGCGATTGTCGCCGGTCAGCTTCAGGGCGGCCTCGATGCAGAGTTTTTCTGTAATTTCAGTCGTCTCGCGGATCAGGTCTTTCAGCGGCACACGCCCGACGAGTTCGGATAATTGCTCTGCATGGCGGGTGTTGTCTGAGGTCGCAATCTGCGCCCCGCGCGACTGGCGCACCATGGTGCGCACCAAGAGTGCATGTGTGGGGCTATCGTTGCCCGGCATGCAAACGCCCGATATTTCGACATCTTCTATGTAGCTGAAATCCGAGCGCAGGACGGTCGCGAAGTTTCTCATCGTGCCATGCTCGCGCAGATTGGCGAAAAGCACGTTCAGATCGACGCCCGAGCGACCGAGCCAGCGATCGATCGATTGACCCTTTGCCTGCGACAGGGATGCGATCTGGGCCATTTCGAGAAAGGCCTGATTGGCATCGAGGATGCAGCGATTTTGATCGACCAGCAAAATGGCATCCGGCATGGAATCCATGGCCCGCAGCATGTGCAGCTTGGACAGGGGCAAGCCGGTGCCGGTCGCCTCTGCGAAGGGCGAGAGGCGCACGATCAATTGGGCCGAATCATCCTGGCGAATGAGGGCCGCTGAAAGCCAGCATTCGCGACGGTTGGCGAGGCGTACGCTCAAGGCCTCGATGCGGCCGATAGAGCGAATGGCGCTGATCTGGGGCTCGATGGCGGTGCGCGTCTCGCCATCGAATATTTCTACCAGCGGACGCGCCACAAGTTTGCCTGAAGTTGTCTCAAGCAGTGCAGCGGCAGCGGGATTGGCATCGATTGTCTTGAGCGTATTGGCATCGGCAATCAGGACAGCTTCGCTGGCCATCTGGAAGAGAATGCGGAAGCGTGTTTCGGCGCTGCGCAGGCGCAGGAATTCCTGCTCGGTTGTGCGTTGTGCCTCGACGAGGCGTTGTTGCATTTGCGCGAGCGAACGCAGCTCCTGACCAAGGGCGACAATGCGGCCGCCTTTGCCTATCTCTACCGAGGAATAGCGCACCGGCAGATTCACTCCGCCCGGCAATCTGTGATTGATCTGCCGCGGGCGCGAGAAACCGCCGCTTTTGGCCTCTTTCAGCAATTCCTCGACCTTGATGCGGCTCTCGACGGTGACTGTGTCGAGCCATTTGCAGCCGATCCATTGATCGGGTTTTGGCAGGTCGGAATTGATGGAGAGATCGCAGATCACGCCTTGTGCATCGATGACAAGTGTAATGTCTGCAGCCACTGCAAGCAGACGCGCCGCAATTTGCGCGGAGACCGACCCGATCGATTTTTCAGGTTCGGAGAATTGGGTCAATTGAGATCCTGTGCGGCCATTGCCATTGAGGAGGTTGAGTGCTGGGCCGAAATTTGGCAAAGCGTTAATCCGTCAAAAGTAGACACGGGTTTCCAGCCGCTAATTTTTCCGCCTTTAACACGGCATCGCGTCCATCATGTGCAGTTGCATCTGCACCAATCAGGACAGCGAGATCAGGTTTCTCCAAAAACAGACGTCCGCCGACAAGAATGCCGATGTTTCTGTTTCGAGAAGTTCTGCGGATCGTCGCGACCAGTTTCTCCAATTTTAGGAGATATGCCTCGCAGCTGATAGAGAGTCCAGCGATTTCAAAGGGTTCTCGGGATAGCTGACTCGCCAAATCTTCCGCATTGGTATGGGGAAGAGTGGTGACTTGCCAGCCCGCCTGATGAAGGAATTGATCCACGATCATCAGGCCGAAATTATGCTGTTCGCCAGGGGTGGGGGCGAGAAGGGCGCGCTTGGGCGGTCCGGCCCGCATCAAGACTGAGCCATTTAAACAGCTGATTTCACGTCGTATTTTCTGTAAATAGCCCATCGAAATGGTGACTGCGGTGAAGTCGCTCTCGTCGCTCGTCCATTGGCGTCCGAGTTCTTCGGCCACTCGGGGCAGGAAATCGAGCAGGAGAGAATCGTTCCCGATGCCGCGCGCCCGCAGGGTGGCGATCGCCTGCGCCATGCGGCTTTGGTCGCCTGCATTCATGATTTCGCAAAACTGAACGATGTCGCTTTCGGCGATTCGCGCCTCGATGAAGCCGGGCGCGCTTTTGGCAGATTCGTCATTGCCAAGCGCAGGCCATGGCTGGATTTCAGCTTCCATTCCGCGAGGCAAGAAGGATTTCGACCTCGAGAAGGGCGGTTTCGACCCAAAATCCCCGGAATTTGAGCTGAGGTCCGTCAGTGGGCCCCTCCATCTCCGCATGACAGGGAGCGGGCCCGACCTTCTCGCCCATAGCGAGTGAGCCTGTCGCCCATGGCCTGGGCTCCTGCTCCGCCTGAGGCAGGCTGAATCATGACGGGTCCCCTCCCGAGGCTCTGCAATGCGCCCTTCTAACACCCATGTGTAAGTTTGCATAGACGTCAATTTAGATTGACACCTTCAACAGGCCTGCTTAGCTTGGCTTTGCACACACAGGGGGGGGGTAATGGCCGGACGCATGAAGACCGCCTCGGCCGGGCTCTATACGGCTCAGGAGCGCGAAAGACGCGATAAAACGGTCTGGACGCTGGTTCAGGGCATTCTCGCCCCCGTGCAATTTGTCGTTTTTCTCGTCTCTGCCGGTCTGGTTCTGCGCTTTCTGGCGACGGGCGAGGGCTATGGCGCCGCCACCATCTCCATCGTGATCAAAACCGCCGTGCTCTATCTGATCATGGTGACGGGCGCGATCTGGGAGAAGGTTGTTTTCGGCCAGTATCTCTTCGCCCCGGCCTTCTACTGGGAAGATATGGTCAGCATGCTCGTGCTGGCTTTGCATACGGCCTATCTCTTCGCGCTTTACACGCGCTCGCTCGATCCTCGCGATGAAATGCTGCTCGCCCTCGCCGCCTACGTCACTTACGTGGTCAATGCGGGGCAATTCGTCATCAAGCTGCGTGCTGCGCGCCGCCAATCCTCTTTCGTGGAGGCAACGCCATGAGCGGCTCTCTCGCTTCATGCAGCAGCGTGCCCGAAACGATTGTCCGGCAGGAGCGGGGACAGCGCGAAGTTTTCTGCGGGCTGACGGGAATCGTCTGGCTGCATCGCAAGATTCAGGACGCTTTCTTTCTTGTCGTGGGCTCGCGCACCTGCGCGCATCTCATTCAATCGGCCGCCGGCGTGATGATTTTTGCCGAGCCGCGTTTTGCAACTGCCATCATCGATGAACGCGATCTTGCCGGCCTGGCCGATCTCGATGACGAGCTGGATCGCGTTGTGACACGCCTGATCGAGCGTCGCCCCGATATCCGGATGCTTTTCCTGGTCGGCTCCTGCCCGTCAGAAGTGATCAAGCTTGATTTGTCTCGCGCTGCGCAGCGTCTTTCCAAACGTATGATGCCATCGGTGCGCGTGCTGTCTTATTCCGGCAGCGGTATCGAGACCACATTCACGCAAGGCGAGGATGCCTGTCTTGCAGCTCTGGTCGCCGATGCGCCGCGCGCAAGCGATCAAGAACCCGAGACTCTGCTTGTTGTCGGTGCATTGGCGGATGCGGTCGAAGACCAGTTCCGTCGCATGTTCGAGCAAATGGGAATCAAGCGTCTCGCATTCCTGCCGGCACGTCATGCCGCTGCCATGCCGGCCATCGGGCCGAATGTAAAATTCCTTCTGGCACAGCCATTTCTTGGCGACACGGCCAAGGCTCTTGAGGCGGCAGGCGCGCGCCATCTTCCGGCTGCTTTTCCGCTCGGCGCTGAAGGCACGCAATTGTGGATGGCTGCGGCAGCAAAGGCTTTCGGCATTCGCGACAATATCTTCGAGGAAACAATTGCCAATGCGCGCAGGCGCGCTGAGGCAAGTCTGCAGCGTTACCGCTCGAAACTCGAAGGCAAGAGCATTTTCTTCTTCCCCGATTCGCAGCTCGAAGTGCCGCTCGCGCGTTTCCTCTCGCGCGAATTGGGCATGGTGCCTGTTGAAATCGGCACGCCCTATCTGCATCGCCGCCATCTTGCCGACGAGCTTTCTTTGCTGCCGGCCGGCGTTTCGATTGTCGAGGGGCAGGATGTCGAGCGCCAGCTCGATCGCTGCCGCGAGGCCGCTCCCGATCTCTCGGTTTGCGGGCTTGGTCTTGCCAATCCGCTCGAGGCGGAGGGTTTTGCGACCAAATGGTCGATCGAACTCGTGTTCACGCCCATCCAGGGATTTGAACAGGCCGGCGATCTTGCCGAACTTTTTGCGCGGCCGCTGGCGCGGCGCGAGCTGCTGGAGGTCTGAACCATGCAGCTCACCGTCTGGACATATGAAGGCCCTCCCCATGTCGGCGCCATGCGCGTCTGCGCGGCGATGAAAAATGTCCATTACGTTTTGCATGCGCCCCAGGGCGATACTTATGCCGATCTTCTTTTCACGATGATCGAACGGCGCGACACGCGCCCGCCTGTGACCTACACGACCTTTCAGGCGCGCGATCTGGGTGGCGATACGGCGGAATTGTTCAAGAACGCCGCGCATGAGGCCTATCAGCGTTTCAAGCCGGAGGCGCTCGTCGTCGGCTCGTCCTGCACGGCTGAGCTCATCCAGGACGATCCCGGCGGCCTCGCTCAGGCGCTCGGCCTTCCGGTGCCCGTGATTCCGCTCGAATTGCCGGCCTATCAGCGCAAGGAAAACTGGGGCGCTGCAGAGACCTTTTATCGCATTGTGCGCACACTGGCGGGCCCTCATGCGCCGCCTCCGGGCGTCAAGCGCGAGCGTGCCGAAGGTGCGCGGCCGAAATGCAATATTCTCGGGCCGACGACGCTGGGCTTTCGTCATCGCGACGATCTGGCCGAGATTCTCAATCTGGTTGGCGCGCTTGGCATTGAGGTCAATGTGGTGGCGCCGCTGGGCGCGACTCCGGCTGATATTGCGCGCATCGGCGATGCCGATTTCAACATTGTGCTTTATCCCGAGGTAGCGGGGCTGGCGGCCTCATGGCTGCTGCGCACATTCGGCCAGAAATCGACGCGCTCCATTCCCATCGGCGTTGGCGGCACACGCGATTTCATCGCCGAAGTTGCGAGCCTTGCCGGTATTGAAATTCCTGCTGCACTTGATGCGCGGGCGCGCCTGCCATGGTATTCGCGCTCGGTCGATTCGACCTATCTCACCGGCAGGCGCGTGTTCATTTTCGGCGATGCGACGCATGCCATTGGCGCTGCGCGTGTGGCTGCACGCGAACTTGGTTTCAAAGTTGTCGGCCTTGGTACTTACAGCCGCGAATTTGCGCGCGAGATTCGCGAGGCAGCCGCGCTTTATGATGTCGAGCCCTTCATCAGCGACGATTATCTTGAAGTCGAGGTGGCCATTGCGGCTGCTG
>CANHAW010000029.1 GCA_947458675.1 Beijerinckiaceae bacterium | reverse complement strand
TGCAAAGCAAGTTATGCGATCATTGACAAGTAACGCACGCAATTTGCGGTACGCACAATGTGCCGCTGCCGACGCATCCATCCCGTTTGCCTTCATGCCTTCACACCGATCTCTTCCGCGAGCTGTGGAGCGATTGCAGGAAGCTCTGTCGCTATCAAAAATTGCGCGTTGATCTTATTCCGCAAGGCCAGAGATGCCAGTCAAAACGAGTATCATGGCCGGCTAAACTGGCTGGTTTTCGGGCACAGATTGGCTGCAATCGTCGCCCGGACCAGTATGGCGGCAAGGCCTCCTTATGAGGTCAAAAAACTTCTTCAGACGCCTGACTGAAAGGCGCCTCAAAATGATGAGCCATTATTTCAGCATAACCGAGAGGTTGGGCGACATTCCACGGGCAGAGAAGCCTGCAGCGCGCGTGGAGATCCAAGCCAAAAACAAAGGCCCCCGGACGCAAACGTCCGAGGGCCCTGAATGGTGGGCGCGACAGGGATCGAACCTGTGACCCCTACGATGTCAACGTAGTGCTCTCCCGCTGAGCTACGCGCCCGAGGCAACCGGCGAGAGGCCGGTGCAAATGGAATGGGCGGGGTATAAAGGCTCGCGCAGGCCGGCGCAAGCGCCGGTCCGGGCTTTTTTATGCCGCCAGAAGGCGCTGCACCTCGTTGACGAGGTCTTTCAGATGGAAGGGCTTGGAGAGGATTTTGGCCTCTTTCGGCGCCTGATTGTCTGGGTTGAGAGCCACGGCGGCAAAACCGGTGATGAACATGACCTTGATATCGGGGTCGAGTTCGGTGGCGCGACGCGCCAGCTCGATCCCGTCCATTTCCGGCATGACAATGTCGGTCAGCAGCAATTCGAAGGGCTCTTCCCGCAGCCTGTTATAGGCGGAAAGGCCATTATCGAAGGATGCAACGTCGTAGCCGGCATTTTGCAGCGCCTTCACCAGAAAGCGGCGCATGTCATTATCGTCCTCGGCTAGGAGGATTTTGGTTTGAAGGGCAGCAACACTCATCTTGGCCTCTACGCAAAACTCACGTCAGCCATAAAGGCAAAGGAGGGTAAAGAACCCGTGAAGGCGCCGCCGGAATTCGAACCGCGACAATAAGCGTGAATGGACAGTCTTGTAGCGCATTGGCACATTGCCTGCTTGGCGCTCGCAGGCATTGAACGAAATCGGGATTGGAATCAGGACATGGGCCGGTCGGGGACGGGGCAACCAAGCCTTTACGAGATGGAGCCGGTGGAGCCCGAATTGGCCATTCCGTTCGAGACGACCGGGCCGGAACGGCCGGAATGCCCGCTCGTCCTCTCCTCGCCCCATTCGGGCCAGGCCTATCCTGCGCGCTTTCTGGCGGCCGCCCGCCTCGATGAGCTGGCGATCCGCCGCTCGGAAGATGTCTATGTCGATGAGCTTTTTGCGGCCGCCACTTTGTGCGGCGCCCGCCTCTTGAGGGCGCATTTCCCCCGCGCCTATGTCGATGCCAATCGCGAGCCCTATGAGCTCGACCCCCGCATGTTTGAAGGCCGCCTGCCCTCCTATGCCAATACGCGCTCGCTGCGCGTGGCGGGCGGGCTGGGAACCATTGCCCGCATTGTTGGGGAAGCGCAGGAAATTTATACCGGGACCATGCCCGTGGAAGAGGCGTTGCGCCGCATCGATGGGCTCTACAAGCCCTATCATTCGGCTTTGCGCGGCCTGATGCGCCAGGCTTTTTCGGATTTCGGCATTGCCGTCCTGCTCGATTGCCATTCCATGCCCTCCTGGACAGGGTCAGGCGCCAAGCAGGAGCGGATCGAGGCCGATATTGTCCTGGGCGATCGCTATGGGACGAGCTGCTCGCCCACTATTGCCGATTTCGTCGAACGGGAATTGCGCGGCCTTGGCTATCAGGTCCAGCGCAACAAACCCTATGCCGGCGGCTTTATCACCGAACAATATGGCAATCCGGGATCGGGTTTTCACGCTCTGCAGATCGAGATCAACCGCGCCCTTTATATCGATGAAGCCAGCCTTGAGAAAAAACCTGCCTTCGCGCAGGTGAGCGCCGACCTTGTGGAAATGACGGAGCGCCTGATCGGCCTTGCCATGGAAATGGCCCGCAACACGGGTCGGGCCTTGGCTGCCGAGTAAAACTGTACCCCCAAAAAAGACGGCCGCCGACTTTCGTCAGCGGCCCAAGTCTAGGGAGGAAACGCCCAAGGAGGGCATTAGCGACGACATGGTCGCCACATGAGGTCTACATAAGAGTGCACTGCACAAAACGCAAGCCTTACTGACCTATTTTTGCCTCCATGCGGCAGCCTGTCGCAAGCCACGGCTTAAACTTCTTTGTTTTCAGATAGATAAGTAAAAAGCCAAATGGCCCTCGCCTCCTGCCGCCCGGTCTTGTATGTCTGCCCGGTCCAATTGCGGAGGAAACATGGGCGCTGTCGATTTCGCGCGTTTCGTCGATGAACTGGCGCGGGCCTCGGGCGAGGCCATCCTGCCCTTTTTCCGTTCCCATTTCGGCGCCGAGGACAAGAGCCGCGGCGGCGTTTTCGATCCGGTGACCGAGGCCGACCGGGCTGCTGAATCCATCATGCGCCGGATGATCGAGGAGGCCTTCCCCGCCCATGGCGTGATCGGTGAGGAATTCGGCAATAAAAACGCCGATGCGGATTATGTCTGGGTGCTCGATCCGATTGACGGCACGAAAAGCTTCATCTCCGGCCTGCCGGTCTGGGGCACGCTGATCGGCCTGCAACACAAGGGTCAGCCCTGCTACGGCATGATGCATCAGCCCTTCACCCGCGAACGCTTTTTCGGCGACAGTCAGGCATCGACCTGGCGCGGCATCGACCGACACGGCAAGCCCGGCGAACGACGTCTGCGCACGCGCGCCTGCGAGAGCCTGTCGCAAGCAACGCTGATGACAACCCATCCTTCGCTACTGACGCAGGAGACGCGCGCACCCTATGCACGCGTCGAAGAACAGGTGCGCCTCTCGCGCTATGGCGGTGATTGCTATGCCTATTGCATGCTTGCTTCCGGCCATGTCGATCTTGTTATCGAGAGCGGCCTCAAGCCTTATGACATTGTCGCGCTCGTGCCCATTATCGAGGGAGCGGGCGGCATCATCACCGATTGGCAGGGCGGCAGCGCCGCAAATGGCGGCGCCATTATTGCCGCAGGCGATCGCCGGCTGCATGAACAGGCACTGAAAATTCTCAACGGCTAAAGAGCGCCATCGCGCGCTGTGTGGCGGGCGAGCAAGGCTTGCTCTTCACCCGCTGCACCGGGAATGAAAGCGTCAAAAGCTGCCCAGAATTGGGCACGTATGTCATCGCGCTCGATCAATATTTCATGACGTGCTTGTGCAATGAGAATCTGCCGGCCTGTCTTCAGGCGTGCAGCAAAACGCTCGCTGGCAAGAGAATCCACAACTCCATCGTTTTGCGCAGCCAAGATCAGCACCGGTGTGCGGATCCGGCGCGGATAATCGGCATGTTCAAACTTTCGCATCAAGCGAAACGCTGCATGCGCCCAGGCAATTGTCGGATCGCCAAGACGCAATCTCGGACCGGCTACAATCAACCTGCACATGCGATTGAAGCGCGCCTCATCGCTGCTCAACGGATTGCCGGCAAATCCGCGCTCCAGCACGGAGGAGCGCCGCCCGCCAGGAACAAAAATCCGGCCTAGACCCAGACGGTTGAAAAAACCCGCGAGAAAATGGGCAAGCCTGCGATAGCGCACACAGGACAGATCGATCATCGGTGCTGAGAGAACGATACGGGCGAAAGGCGAGCAACCGCGATGCGCCTGATCGAGAAGAATAGCACCGCCCATCGAATGGCCGAGTGCAAACCATGGCTGCGGGCAATCTTTCAGAACATGCGCCTCTATGGCTGCGAGATCTTTGAGATAAGCTGAAAAATCTTTCACATGCCCCTTGGCCCTGTCGCGAAGCTGACGCTGCGAAAGGCCTTGCCCGCGCCAGTCAAAAACAACGACGCAAAAGCCGCGCTGCAGCAATTCGCCGACGACCTCAAAATATTTCTCGATAAATTCGGAGCGTCCGGTCGCGATGACAATTGTGCCGGGCCCCTGCGGCCTGCCGGCCCAGCGCATATAGCGCAAACCAAGCCCATCAGACGTGCGTACGATTCCCGTCGCGCCGCCCGGCGGGGCAGCTAAATCGGGCAATTCGACAAAATTGCTCTCGGCCTGATCCATCAGCTCTCCTGAGAGAGTGAAGTATAATGATGCAGCGCCAAAGAAAAGCCCGCCTGCGCCAAACGGCGCTTGGCGCTGGCTCGGGCCTGCGCCAATCTGACGGCAGTCAACGAATCGCGTGGAGACATCATGCTCGAGTTCTCGGCCTTCGGAATTTTCGCCACTGTTCTCGTCATCTTCGCTCTGGTCACGCTGTTGATGGGCGTACGGCAGGTGCCGCAGGGCTTTTCCATGACCATCGAACGGTTCGGTCGCTACCACAAGACGCTGACGCCGGGACTTGGCGTGATCGTGCCCTGGATCGACAGTGTCGGACGGCGCGTCAATATGATGGAGCAAGTGATCGATGTTCCCTCGCAGGAAGTGATCACGCGCGACAATGCCTCGGTCACAGTGGATGGCGTTGCTTTCTTTCAGGTGCTCGATGCTGCGCGCGCCTCTTATGAGGTCGCCGATCTCGATCGCGCTTTGCTCAACCTGCTGATGACGAATATCCGCACCGTCATGGGCTCGATGGATCTCGATGAATTGCTGTCGCATCGCGATGCAATCAACACCAAGCTTCTCGCCGTTGTCGATGCTGCCGCATCGCCATGGGGCATCAAGATCAATCGCGTTGAGATCAAAGATATTGTTCCGCCAAAAAACATGATCGATTCCATGGCCCGCCAAATGATGGCCGAACGCGAGAAGCGCGCCGCCGTGCTGGAAGCCGAAGGCCAGCGCCAGGCAGAAATCCTGCGCGCCGAAGGCCGCAAACAGGCACTTGTTCTGGATGCAGAAGGTCGGCGCGAAGCAGCCTTCCGCGATTCAGAGGCGCGCGAAAGACAAGCGCAGGCAGAGGCCACTGCGACAGGAATGGTCAGCGAAGCCATTGCCAAGGGCGATGTTGCAGCGCTGAATTATTTTATCGCCGAAAAATATGTCGGCGCCGTCGAGACGCTGGCGCGGGCGCCCAACCAGAAAGTTTTCATCATGCCGATGGATATGGCGGGCCTCGCCGGCACAATCGGCGGCATTGCCGAACTCGCAAAATCTGCGCTCGGCAATGATCCATCCTCGCCGCGCGGCGCCGTGCCGCCATCGCGCACGAAGAGGAGCGACAGCGAGTGACTTTTTTCACCTCACCCTGGACCTGGGCCATCGCCGGCCTCGTCCTGTGCATGCTGGAAACGCTTGCGCCAGGCATATTTCTGCTCTGGGTCGGCATTGCAGCCTTCGCCAATGCGCTGCTGCTGCTTGCAACACCGCTCAGCATCGAATGGCTGATGGTGAGCTTTTGCGTCTTCATGGCCGTCTCTGTCCTGATCGGCCGCAAGGTCTATGGCGAGCGCGATGTGGCGAGCGATGCGCCTTTTCTGAACCGGCGGGCGGATGCGCTGCTCGGGCGCGAAACGCGACTGCAATCGGCCATTGAAAACGGCATCGGCCTTGCGCAGATCGATGACACGGTCTGGCGCGTAACAGGGAGCGAACTGCCCGCAGGAACGCATGTGAAAATCACCGGCCTGTCGCAGGACGGCACAATCTTGCAGGTCGAAAAGGTCTGAAAGTCAGGCGACGCCCAAGCGCAAGAGATCGTGCAAATGCACGATTCCGCAGGGGCGGTTTTGCGGATCGACGACCAGCATGGCGGAAATCTTGCGACTGTTGAGCGCCTCCAGCGCCTCGACGCCAAGCATCTCAGGCGTCACGGTGCGGGGCAGGCGCGTCATCACATCATCCACCTTCGCGGCCATGAGATCGGAACGCATATGACGGCGTAAATCGCCGTCCGTGACAATGCCGGCCAGCTGACCGCTCTCATCCACCACGCCGACACAGCCAAAACCCTTGGCCGAAATTTCAACGACGGCCTCACCCATGGTTGCGCCGAGCCTGACGCGCGGAATGCGCTCATCGCGATGCATGATGTCGCGCACGAAGGTGAGTTTGGCGCCGAGTTTGCCGCCGGGATGAAAGACGCGGAAATCCTGCGCCGTAAATCCCTTGGCTTCGAGCAATGCAATGGCAAGCGCATCGCCCAGCACCAGCTGCATCGTTGTCGATGTCGTCGGCGCAAGCCCGTTCGGGCAGGCCTCTTCGGATTTTGGCAGAGCCAGACAGACGTCGGCCTCAGACCCGAGCGCGCTCTCGCCATTGGAGGTAATGGCGACAAGACCGATCCTGAAGCGGCGCGAGTAAGTGATAATATCGGCCAGTTCCGTGGTCTCGCCTGACCAAGAGAGGGCCAGAATGACGTCGCCGGCCTGGATCATGCCGAGGTCGCCATGGCTCGCCTCACCGGGGTGGACGAAATAGGCGGGCTGCCCGGTGGAGGCCAGAGTGGCTGTGATCTTGCGGCCGATATGACCCGATTTGCCCATGCCGGTGACGATGACGCGACCGGGGGCGGACAGGATCAATTCGACGGCGCGGGCGAACAGGTCGCCAAGCCCATTGGCGAGAGCAGCCTCGATGGCGGCAATGCCGGCGCGTTCGAGTTCGAGCGTCCGGAGGGCCGAGGCCTTGGCCTGAAAGGCAGGCCGGGGATCTGCGCTTGAGCTTGTCATGCGCCCCTCATATCAGCCGCCCCCGCGCTTGTCAGCCGCAGGTGGGGGTTACGCGCCTCAAAGACCGGCCAGAATTTTCTTCAACTCGGCCTTGAAGGCCGGCCCGAGATCGGACCGCTCCATGGCGAAATGAACATTGGCCATGAGGAAGCCGAGTTTGGAGCCCGTGTCGCAGGTGCGCCCGTCAAAACGGACGCCGAAGAATTTTTGGCTCTCGGACAGTTTTTTCATGCCGTCGGTCAGCTGGATCTCGCCGCCCGCACCCTTCTCGATTGTCTCGAGAATTTTGAAAATTTCCGGCTCGAGGACATAGCGGCCGGAAATGATCAGATTTGACGGAGCTGTGCCTTTGGCCGGCTTTTCGACCATGCCGCCAATCTCGAATGTCTGGCCGAAATCCTGCGCAACGGAAACGACGCCATACATATGCGTATCTTCCGGCGGCACTTCCTCGACGGCGATAATATTTCCGCCATGTTTTTCGTGTGCCTCAAGGCATTGGGCAAGACAGCGCGTCTTGCGTGCGCCAGGCAGAGTGATCATGTCCGGCAAAATCACGGCAAAAGGCTCGTCGCCGATAATGTCGCGCGCGCACCAGACCGCATGGCCAAGCCCGAGAGGAGCCTGCTGACGGGTGAAGGATGTTGCGCCTGCTGCCGGCAGGTCGGCCATGAGCTCGCTATATTCTTTCACCTTGCCACGCTTCTGCAGCGTGTCTTCGAGCTCATAGGCCATGTCGAAATGATCTTCGATCATCGCCTTGTTGCGGCCGGTGACGAAAACGAAATGTTCGATACCGGCCTCGCGCGCCTCTTCCACGGCATGCTGCAGCACGGGGCGGTCGACCACGGTGAGCATTTCCTTCGGCACTGCCTTGGTAGCGGGCAGAACACGGGTGCCGAGACCGGCAACGGGGAAAACAGCTTTGCGGACGCGTTTCGACATGGAGACTTCCAAAGCAGAATGTAAGGCCGCGCAAGCTGCACGTCCGGCGCGCCAAAGGCAAGCGCGGCCCTGCAGCATGTCCCGGCAGACGCCCCTTGGCGGGGTGCAGCGCCGTCAGACCGGGGCAAAAAATCGCATCGTGGTAAACAATTCGGAAACGACTGGCCTTTATGGTCCCGCTTCACGGCCACAGAATCGTGGCTTTCGGCTGTATCGCGGCGCTCGCCTGCGGCGCGTTCGGAGTTTCGTGATGATGCGTTTTGGCAAGGTCCGCACCTCGCTCTCGCCCATGCGCCCGCTGGGCCGGCGTGACATATTCTGTTCGCTCGGCCAGGTCGTGCGCACGCTTCTGCTCTTCGGCCTGTTTTGCACCGGCATGCTGATCGCCGCCCATGCCAATGCGCGGGCCGAAACCATTTCGGTGAGCGATGCGCAATTCCGTACATTCGTGACCGGCCTGTGGCCCGATGCACGCAAGGCCGGCGTTTCGCGCACGACCTTCGACACGGCTTTCAAAGGCCTGACGCCCGACCCAAGCGTGCTGAAAATCATCGGCCGCCAAGCCGAATTCGTAAAGCCGATCTGGCATTATATCGACAGCGCCGTTTCGCCCACGCGCATTGAGCGCGGCAATGCACGCGCGAATGAATTGCAGCCATTGCTGGCGCGTATCGAAGCCAAATATGGCGTCGATCGCTATATCGTTCTGGCTGTCTGGGGCATGGAAACGAATTACGGCGGCTTTTCCGGCAAAATGAATGTCATTCGTTCGCTGGCAACGCTTGGCGCAGCTGGACATCGCGGCGGCTTCTTCCGCGAACAGCTGATTGTCGCACTTCAAATCCTTGAGCAGCGCCATATCGAACCGCAGAATATGCTGGGCTCATGGGCAGGCGCGATGGGGCAGACCCAATTCATGCCGACAAGCTTCATGCAGCATGCCATCGATTTCGATGGCGACGGCCATAAGAATATCTGGACAAATATTCCCGATGCTTTGGCCTCCACCGCCAATTATCTCGCTGCCAATGGCTGGATTCGCGATTGGACATGGGGCTATGAAGTGCGCCTGCCGCGCGGCTTCTCGCTCCGCAATGTCGAGCTTTCCGAATATCGCGGCTTCGAACAATGGAGCAAAGCAGGGATCGCGCGCGCCGATGGGAAGACCATGCCGCGCACAGGCGAAGCCGCGCTCGTTCTGCCTGCCGGACGCAATGGCCCTGCTTTTCTCGTCACCCGCAATTTCCAGGTGATCAAGAGCTATAATACATCGAGCGCCTATGCTTTCGGTGTGGCGCTGCTTTCAGATCGCCTTGCCGGCAGCGCTGGCCTGCAGGCAAAATGGCCTGTCGACGCGCCCGTGCTCGATCCAAAACAATCGCTCGAAATGCAAAAGCATCTTGTCCGCCTGGGCTTTCCCGTCGGCGAGCTTGACGGCAAGATCGGCGAAAAAGCGCAAAGCGCGATCCGCCAGTTTCAGCGCCGCGCCGGATTGGAACCCGATGGCTTTGCCTCAGTTCCGCTTTTGGAAAAGATGCGCATGCATCCCTGAGGCACTATGATGCGACAATGCACAAGATGCTGAGCGAGCAAAAGCCAAGCAAACGCCATTTCAAACTGGCGGCGGCCATCTTTTGTATTTTCGCTCTTCACGCCAAGCCCGCAAGCGCGCAGATGTTCGATGAGAGCACGGCAAACGGCTATTGGATGCTTGAAAAGCAGCGGCAGGATAAATTGCGCGCCAATCGCGCACCAGCCATTCGTCAGACACCGACGCTTCTCATTCGCCGTGCAGCCCCCATACGTGGCTCAAACAGCCTGATGGAAACCGCTCCGCCAATGCCGACCGAGCCTGAGGACATGTCGGCGCCGGTCGCTGCACCGCTGCAGATAAAGGCCAATGCCGTCGTGATCGGCGACAATCTGGGCCAATGGCTTGGCGCAGGCCTGACAGAGGCTTTTGCGGGAAGTCCCAATATCTCCATCCTGCTTCGGGCGAAGGACAATAGCGGCCTTGTGCGGGACGATTATTTCGACTGGCAAAAAGCTGCACGCGATATGGCAGCCGGATCGGAAAAAATCGATCTGGGGATCATTCTGATCGGGTCGAACGACCGGCAATCTTTGCGCGACGGCGGAGCCATATTGGACCAGCGCAGCCCGAAATGGAAAGAGGCTTACCTCGCGCGGGCCAAAGCCATCGGGCGGATTTTTCGCGATCGCAATATTCCGCTCATCTGGGTTGGCCTGCCCATCATGAATTATGAGCGGCTCTCCGCCGACATGCTGGAATTCAATGCGCTGTTCAAGAAAGCAGCCGAAGAGACGGGGGCGCGCTTCATCGATATCTGGGAAGCTTTTGCCGATGATCGCGGACAATTTTCATCCTACGGGCCCGATGTGAACGGACAAATGGCGCGACTGCGCGCCAGCGATGGAATTCACTTCACGCGGGCGGGAGCGCGCAAACTCGCCCATTTCGTTGAACGCGACATGCGCCGTATTTTCGAAGCCATGCAGCCTGCTGCCGAGCCGGCGGCGCTAACGCTCGCCCCGACGCCGGAATCGCCACAAAAGCCGCCTGAACCGCCGCCTGCGCAACCGCGAATAAAACCCGAGGTCGGCCCGGTTATTGTGCTCACAAACCCGCCGCGCGCTGCAGGCGGCATATTGCTCGATCATACAAGCCCTGCTCCGGCACAAGATCGCGAGGCTGCTGCACGCCAGGAGCGCACACTTGTGCAGGGCCATGCGCCAGACCCACGCCCAGGTCGCGCCGACGATTTCTCCTGGCCACGCAAATAGGCTTTCGCAACGCACGCCCAAAAAAGCCATGGAACAAGATACGCGATGAGACTGTTCGCATCGTGCATTTGAATTCCATTCTGGCCATACAAGGGGAAGTGCGATGAAAAACATCTTACCGCAACTTTTCGCGGCCATGCTGATTTCAGCTGGAACATATTCGTCCGCTCAGGCCCAGTTCGAACAATATTCTCCATACGATGCTTATGTCGAACCGCGCGGCCAAAATGCTTATGCACCGCAGCGCGCCTATCCGCAGACGACCCGCCAACTTGTCGAAGCGCCGGCATCCTACGGCCGGGGAACATTGGTGGTGGATACGCGCAGTCGCTACCTTTATCTGATGATTGGCGAGGGGCGCGCCATTGCCTATCAGATCGGCGTCGGCCGCGAAGGCTTTCAATGGCGCGGCGGTGCACATGTTGGACGCAAAGCACATTGGCCAAGCTGGACACCACCACGCGAAATGCTGAAGCGCCGCCCCGATCTGCCGCGCTTCATGCAAGGCGGCATCGAAAATCCGCTCGGCGCACGCGCGCTCTATCTCTATCGCGGCAAGAAAGACACTTTGTTTCGCATTCACGGAACCAATGAACCATGGACCATCGGGCAGGCCGTCTCATCAGGCTGCATTCGCATGATGAATAATGATGTTGTCGATCTTTACAATCGCGTAGCTGTCGGCGCGCGGGTCGTGGTGATCTAGCAGCCCCGTCATTGCGAGCGAAGCGAAGCAAT
>CANHAW010000028.1 GCA_947458675.1 Beijerinckiaceae bacterium | reverse complement strand
TGACGCCAGTGCCGGAAAGATCTTGCGCAAAGGCATGGGAGGCCGCCTCCAAAGCGGCTTTTGTTGCGCCATAGGGCATGTTGCCGCCGCGGATCATGGTCGAGAAACTTGTCGTGACATTGACGATGCGGCCCCAGCCGCGCGCGATCATCTGCGGGGCCAATGCGCGCGACAGAAGAAAAGTCCCGGTCAGATTGACATCGACCAGATCGCGCCATTTCTGCTCGTCGATCTCCCAGAAGCGAACGGGCTGGCGGAGATAATCATGGCGCACATGCGGCATGCCGAGCCCGGCGCAATTGACCAGAACACCGACATGGCCGAAACGTGAAATCGCTGCATCGACCACGCGCGCGCAATCATCTGCACGGCGAATATCGGCGATCATGCCGAGCAATCGCGCGGCATCTGCACCTGCATCGGCGCGCAAAGCCGACAGGCCCTGCTCGCTGACATCGAGCGCTGTCACATTTGCACCGCTACGCAACAGGCCCAGCGCCATGGCGCGCCCCAGGCCGCTTGCGGCCCCTGTCACCAGACAAGATATGCCTTGCAGATCGATCGATATCATGGGCTCGCTCTCTCACACACCGGCGCAAACGGAGGTCACGCCGCCATCGACGACAAGCATTTGCCCGGTCACATAGGCGCTTTCATCGCTGGCAAAAAACAGCGCGGCATAAGCGACATCGAAACCTGTTCCCATGCGCCGCATGGGAATGATCTGATTGCGCGCCTGCGAATAGTCTTCCGCGCTGGAAAAACCTTTCCATTCGTAATTGGGTCGCCCACCAACCTTGCGATTGATGAAGGGCGTATCGATATAGCCGGGCAAAACGGCATTGGCGCGAATGCCCTTGGGCGCATAATGGGCGGCAATATTTTTGGTGAATTCGTTCAGCGCGCCTTTGGCTGTCGAATAGACCGTCGTCGGCACGCCGAGATAGCGCAGCGAGGAAATGGACGAAATATTGATGATGGAACCGCCGCCCTGCGCTTCCATCGGCGGCACACAGGCGCGGCATGTCAGCATGGCGCTGGTGAGATTGCGCGCGAGAGTGAGGTTCCAATCCTCAAGCGTAATATTGCCGAGATGTTTGCCCGTGCCCGAACCCCCGACATTATTGTGCAGAATGTCGATGCGGCCATAGAGCGCCAGAGTTTCCTCGACCACGCGCGCCACATCCGCCTCGCTCGTCATATCGCCTGAAAGAGCGGCTGCATTTCCTCCGGCTTGCGCAATCAGATCGACCGTTTCTTGCGCCGCCTCGTGCCGCCAATCGACAACGGCGACCTTCGCGCCTTCGCGCGCATAGACGAAAGCAGCCGCTTTGCCATTGCCCCAGCCCGGCCCCACCGAGCCGCCGCCGATCACCAGCGCGACCTTGCCCTGCAGGCGCCCACGGCCCGGCATATGTTCGAGATCCATTTTGTCCTCCCGCTTTTGCGCAAGTTTAGACAGAGCCGCGCAGCCAGGCTAGGGACGTTGCATGACGATGGCGCGCCCATTCGACGCCGGCGCCGGCTCCAGCTATGATTGCGGGAGCAAAAGACGATGCGGGGAGGACGGGATGAAATTTTCTTTTGGCAAGCCGGGCCGCGCCCGCATGGCGAAAGCCGCTCTCTGCCTGATCGCCCTCAGCATGCTGGCCGGCTGCGCCGACAGCGGCTCCGAGACAGCCCGAATCGAGCGCCGGATGGATGAGCTGGCGCGCGAAATTCGCCAGGCACGTGCCGAAACGCAAAGAGGCAATGAGCGTTTGATTGCAGCATTGCAGGAACATTTTTCCCAAAGCGGCCTGTCATCGCCTGCCATGCCTTCAAACGCGACAACGCAGCTTGACCCCGTGCGCGGCATGGAAGCATCGCGCGCTTTGCAGGCGGCGCAAAATACCATGAGCGCCAATATGTCGGCGGTTCCGCTGACCGGCGATCCCGACCGCGATTTTCTCGCCCAGATGATTCCCCATCATGAGGGCGCCATCGAAATGTCGAAGGTTCTGCTGAAAGACGGATTGCGCCCGGAGGTTCGCCGCCTCGCGCAGGAGATCATCGCCCATCAGCAAGGCGAGATCGAATTGATGAAACGCTGGCTGGCGGCTGTCAGCCGCTAGATCAGCCTTCCAGCAAACCTTGGCGGGCCGTGCGCGCAAAAATCCAGCGCGCAAAAACAAAGACAATGCCGCCCAGAACAAGCGCCAGAATGGCGGCAACCGCCCCTGTCTCCCATGAGACAGCAAGCCGTGTCGGCAGATAATTCAGCACGGTCTGCAATTGCCGCAACTCCCAGATCAGCTTGGTAATGCCAAAGCCGACCAGCAGCGCAACACCCCCGCCAATCACAAGACCGACAATGGACGGCCCCAAAACATTGGGCAGGAAGAAACGCACGACATCGGCTGGACCCGCACCGCGAATGCGCAACAGGCCAAGCGTTCGTCGATCTTCGAGATAATTGGCATAGGCCACTGCATAAATGCCGATCAAAGCCAGAAGAAAGCCGCCGAGCAGATAGATCTGCACATTTTGCCGAGCGAGATAAATATACATGTCGCTGCCCAGCCGCGCCATTTCCGAACTGATGTCGCGCGTATCCAGCGGCTCGACACCAGATGCAGCCAGCACGCGACGGCGCAGATCTGCGGGATCGGTTCCCCGCTGCGCTGCCACCGAAATCACAATGCGCGGCACAAGAATATCGAGATCGGCCAGCGCCCGCTCATTCTGCGCGCCGACGAGATAGGGCGCATTGGTGAAAAGATGATTGAGATAATCGACACGCGCGGCGACGAAACCTTCGCGATCATTGACCGTGCGCAAGGGCACGCCCGGCAGGAAATGCAGAGCGCCGCCATAAGGCATGCGCTGCAGCTTGCCATCTGTCATGCGCCCCACAGGCATGGGCTCATCAAGCGCCTTTTTGTAGAAAGCACCGACCGGCGCAGAAGCGAGAATCCGGCTCTGCGACAGGCGTCTCAGCGTGGCTTCGAAATCCCCGCCCATGCCCAGAGCAGGCTCTGAATATGTCGCTGCCAAATGCCGCTCGGGCTCGGGCACAAGATAGATCGGCAATCCGGAGAAGCCGCGATCTGGCATGAAGAGACCCTCGACGAGACCCTCCACCAGATAAGACACGCGGCGCACGCCAGGCTCTTTCTCGATACGCGCAATCATCGGATCCAGCGTCTGGCGCAAACTGGCCAAACGGTCGCGCAAGCCCCCACGGGCCTGCGCCTCCGGCGGCATGAGATCGAGTGCATTAATGGCAATCTGCAGATCGGAGCCGAGCTGGATGCGCGCACCGCGCTCCGTCTTATTGTCGAAGACAGCCGTCATCACGGTCGGATAAAGCGCAAGACTTGCCATTAATCCGACAATCAGCAGAAAGCTCGCCGCGCGATGGCGCCTGATCTGCATATGTTTGACCGCAACATCGCGCAGCGGCCCAGCGAGCAGAAGCGCGACCGGCGTCATCAAGGCCGACATCAGACGCTTGCGCGAGGCAATCAGCGTGACCAATCCGTAGATGAAAAGCGGGAAGGCGACAAAATCAAGCGTTCGATCGAGATCGATGGCCCATGAAGCAGACAGGAAAGAGGTCAGTGACAGATTGGCGATCCAGCCGGCCACTTTTGCGCCGCCGAACAAGAGACAGATCGCCTGGAGGAAACTGAAGCGAACCTGCGCGCCATCGAATTCGCCACCCTCGACACGACGCGAGGCCTGCAAGGGCGAGACACGCGAGGCTTCGCGCACAAAACGACGCCCGACAAGCAGAGCAATCGCCACGCCGACAATGATGAAAATACCAAGCGCTACGGGATCCTGGATTTTCGCCATCAAGGCCAAGGGCGGCAGGCCGCCGTAATAGAAAAGCAGCGGCAGGATTGTGCCGAAAAATCCGCCAGCCAGACCGCCAGCCAGACCGCCGGCGGCAATCGAAATGAGCATGGTGCGGCCGATCAAATGACCCGGCGTACCGCGCAGGCGCAAAAGACCAAGCTTGCGCCGCTCGTTCAGCATCAAAAGACCAGAGAGATTGGCCAGCAACACGCCCGCCATCAGCAGCAGCGGCAAAGAGACAAGCAGGCTGATCAGCGCGATCTTCTTGCCGATTTCATGCATGCGAATGAACATTGTGCCGAGATTATGATCGACCGCAGCAGCCGCCGTCTGGTCCTGCACGCCATCTGTCAGGCGACTGCCTGCAGCAATGATGCGCGTCAGCGAGCCTTCAATGTCCCAGCCAGAGACGATGGAAGGGCGATCGAGGCGGGCGAGATGAATGATCTCGGGAAAATATTCGCCGGGCGTGCCGTGAATATCCGCATGGCCATGTTCATGCATGAAGCCGCGCGAGACGGCATCGAATTTGAGGATCAACGCCGGATCCCATGGCAAGACGAGAATCATGCCCAGTTCCGGCACGAGAGTCGGCGAGCTTGTCTGTTCCAGATACCAGCGATTGAGCTCGGTGGAATCGATGCGGATGACACGATCGATTCCGGTGCGAATGGTCCGCACGCCCAGCGGATGACGATGCTCATCATCGATCTTGAGCGTCTGATCCTTGGGCTGCACCACCAATTCAAATGTTTTGCGGTTCTGCAATTTCAGAAAGGCATCGCCCATCTGTCCTTTCGAGCCGACAAGAACGATCACAGCCTCATTGCCGGTCGGGCGCATATCAGGGGGGATCAATGCGGGATCGGTGGCAGAGAGAATGGACAGCCAGGGCGTGCGCAATTGCTGGCCGTCAATGACGGGCAGAACCGAAAAGGGTGGAATCGTGCGCAGGAAATAAAGTCGCTCGGATTGAGCAATGCCGCGCGTGGCGGCAATATTGTCATGCACCTGTCCGGCCTGCGGCACATCGGCCGTCTGATAGACCGACACATCCCAGGGCACACGCCGAACCTGATCGTCGACATAGCGCTGCATGGCATGACGCGACGTCACATTGACGGCGGCAAGCAGGAAGACGACGAGGAACGACACAAGGCAGAACGTCAAAAAGACGCGACGCCCGATGATGCGGAACAAAGCCGCCAGAAGCGGGCCGCTCATTTTGACTTCGAGATCGCGCAAATCAGGTCACCTGCTGGATGGCGCCGTCACGCATGTGATAGACGCGCGGAAATTGCTCCACGACTTTGGGATCGTGGGAAGCAACGAGAACGGTCTTGCCCCGGCTCGTGGCAAGATCGATCAGCATCGAGGAAATGACCTTGGCATTATGCGAATCGAGATTGCCGGTCGGCTCATCGGCCAGAATGATCGGCGGATCGTTGACGAGCGCCAGACAGACGGCCACGCGCTGTTGTTCGCCGCCTGACAATTCCTCCGGACGCTTGAAGCCCTTGGCTTTGAGGCCGACACTCTCCAGCAGATTTTCGGCCCGCGCGCGCCGCTCATGCGCATCGACACCGGCCATCAACATCGGCAATTCGAGATTTTCAATCGCCGACAGGCTCGGGATCAGATTGAAAAACTGAAAGACGAAACCGATCTTGCGCAATCTATAGACTTCGAGCTGGCGCTCGCTCATGGCGGCAACATTCTCGCCATTGACCCAGATCTCGCCCCCACTTGGGCGATCCATGCCGCCCAGCAGATTGAGAATCGTCGTCTTGCCGCAGCCCGAGGGGCCCATCAGCGCAGCTGCTTCGCCACCGCCAATCGACCAGTTCATTTTTTCAAGCGCTGTAATGCGCGCGGCCTGCGTCTCGTAAGTTTTCGAGACGCCGACCAGACGCACATTCCGCTCGCCCTTCTTTTCTTCTTGCATCATTGCGGCATTGCTTTCTACGGTTTGAAGAAGGGGTAATTGCCGGCCTCGATGCTCTCCGCCCATTTGATCCAATAAGCGCCCGGATGACGGGCATATTCATCATAGGAGCCCGGTGCATTAATGCCCGGCAGAGCGGTGACATAATCGCGTGCCAATATTTGCGCCGGATTGCCATAGCGCGACGCCAGCGCGCGCACGCCGACATCTTCGAGCGCTTTCAGCCCGCCATGCTCGACCAAAGTGACCCATTGATCCAGTTCGCGGATACGCACCTGGAATGTCGGCAGCACATTATGATTGTGCATGGAATGGCCCATCGGCAGAGCATTCTGCTCGGAGAAGGCAATTGTCTGGGCATCCCAATCGCCCGGCTTGTCCGGACCCATGGCGACTTCCGTCCCAAATGCCCAATGCACAATGCCGGCAACATTGCGCTCCGACAGATTGATGCCTTCGAGCACTTCGGCGGGATGTTTGAAATATTTCGGATTCGTCCCCATGCCCGCTTCATAGAGCCACCAATAGCCGGGCTTGCTGGCAATCGGCCATTGCTTGTCGCGCGTGCCGGGATAATTCTGCAAAAGCCGCAGGCCTTCGCCATAAAGACCACCGCCCTTGATGTCTGAGATCAGACCCTTGGTCACATGGATTTCGACGCGCGGATGGGATGCCGCATGGCTTGTGGTCGATGCGATAATGCCCGTCACTTCCGGCTGCACCGGCTTGATATAGGTGCCGGTCAATCGGGGATATTCAATCTTCGAATAGGGGAAGCGCCCGGTGCCCTGCGCCGGGAACATGTAGAGATGGCCCTGCTGATAAATGCCCTCGGCCCAGGCTTTTGCTTCATCGACAGCAACATTATAGCCGAAGGCCGTTCCTTCCGGATCGGTGACTTCAACACGATCGACGAAAGCAATCGACTCGATTGTCTTGGTTTCGATCTGACGCCAAACGTCGGAGGGAAAAGCCGGCACCTGACTCATCAGATCGTAGAGATCGAAATAAGTGTAGCTGCCAAGATATTTGTCGGCATGGTGATCGAGCAGGCGACGCGTATTGCCGCGCCCGCCCGAGCGCCAGACGACCCAATCAATGCCGGGATTCTTGTCGAGATAGGCCACAAGCGCTTTGGGAATTGCTTGCTGATAGCGAGAGGCAAGCTCTTTTAATTCCGGATCGTCGATTTTCGGAACCGGCCATGTGGCCTTGTAGAGATCGGGATCATTGTTGCGAACCCAGGCGCGGCCTTCTTCCGGCTTGCGCATCAATCCCGTCGTCGTGAAGAAATATTCGAGCTCGCGCTGACCATCCGAAATGGTGAATTCACGCAAAGCCGTGCGCACTTTCACATATTGCTCTTCGGTGACGCCGAGCAGATCCCATGTCGTCACGACAATGGCTTTCGCACCGCGCTCTTCGACAGCGCGGCGCAAAGCTTCCTGCACCATCATATTGGGGCGCGGTTCGCGAATTTCGCCGACCACAATCAGCAAGGTCTTGCCCGGCAGCACAAGGCCAAGCGGCGTGCGACCACCCGATTGACGCACAGCAGCGCGCGCCTGCGGCATGAGCTCTTCGACTGATGTCGGCTTTTTGAGATAAGACGGAAAGGCTGGCGCAGTGACGGGGCTTTGGGCGCCGGGGCCGATCAATCCCTGTTCCTTGCGCCGCTGCGCCATTTGATCTGGCGACCAGGGCGCATAGACAGATTTGCGCTGCTCAAGCGGCGCGCTGGCCTGCGCCAAAGCGGCGCCCGTATCGGAAAGACAAAGGCCGAAGAGTGCAAACCCGATGGCCGCCAGCCCAAAGCGCCGATTGGCATTGCGATTCATCTTGCATCTCCTCTGCTTTTGAGCGCGCGTCACTTATGGTTTGAAATATTGATATTGTCCGCTTTCGATGCTTTTCGCCCAGCTCACCCAATGCGCGCCGGGATTGCGTGCATAAGCATCATAAGAACCGGGCATATTCACTCCCGGAATGGGTGTCACATAATCGCGGCGGAGAATCTCATTCGGATTGCCGTAGCGCGACGCCAAAGCGCGCACGCCGACATCCTCAAAAGACGCCAGCGCGCCATGTTCGAGCAAGGTCACCCATTGGTCGAGTTCGCGGATCTTCACCTGCATGGTTGGCAGAAGATTGTGATGATGCAGCGAATGGCCCATCGGCAGCATATTCTTTTCAGAGAATGTTTTGCTCTGGTCCGACCATTCGCCGACCTTGTCCGGACCCATGGCAGCTTCAGCCCCAAAAGCCCAATGGATCACGCCTGCAACATTGCGCTCCGACAGATTGATGCCTTCGAGCACTTCGACCGGATGTTTGAAATATTTCGGATTCGTACCCATGCCCGCTTCATAGAGCCACCAATAGCCGCTCTTCTCGTGATGGGGCCATTGCATATCCTGCGTGCCGGGAAAATTCTGCAAAAGGCGCGTGCCTTCGCCATATAATCCGCCACCCTTGATCCCGGAAATCTTGCCGTTCTTGACGGTGATTTCCATGCGCGGATGGGTTGCTGCATGGCTTGTTGTTGACGCGATAATGCCGGAGACTTCCGGCAGGACGCCCGGCACATATTTGCTGGTCATGACCGGATATTCGACAAGCGAATAGGGGAAGCGCCCGGTTGCTTGCGCCGGGAACATATAGAGATGGCCCTGCTGATAAACGCCTGCGGCCCAGGCCTGCGCTTCGCTTTCCTTCAGATCATATCCGAATGCCGTGCCTTCGGGATCGGTGACTTCAGCGCGTTCCACAAAGGCCAGAGTTTCAATTGTTTTCATCTCCACCTGCCGCCAGACATCGGCAGGGAAAGAGGGCACCTGGCTCATCAGATCGTAGAGATCGAGATAGGTGTAATTGCCAAGAAATTTTTCGCCATGATGCTTCATGGCCTTGCGCGTATTCGGCCGGTTGGCGCCACGCCACATGACCCAGTCGATCTGCGGATTTTTATCCAGCCATGCAACAACGCTGGCCGACGAGCGGTTGATATAATCCCCCGCAATAGCAGCAAGTTTGGGATCAGGAATGACGAGATCGGGCCAGGTCGCTTTAAACAGCTCCGGATCTTTCTCCTTCACCCAGTCGCGGCCTTTGCGGAAATCGACCATCTGGCCGGTCGTGGTGAAGAAACTGTCGAGCTCGCGCTGCCCATCGGCAATCGTATATTCGCGCAAGGCGTCACGCACCTGGCGGAATTCCTGCTCGGAGAGCCCCATCACATCCCACATTGTGACGATCTGGATTTTCACGCCCCGCTCATCAAGCGCACGGCGGATGGCTTCCTGCACCATCATATTGGGCCAGGCATCGCGAATTTCGCCGATGAAAATCACCATTTGCTTGCCGGGCAGAGCAAGGCCCAAAGGTGTTCGCCCGCCGGTCTGGCGCGCGGCGGCGCGCGCTTGCGGCATGAGCTCTTCAATGGAGCCCGGCGCTTTCAGATAAGAGGGGAAAGCCGGCGGCGGCACGGGACGCTGCGGGCCCGGCCCTTTCAATCCCTGTTCCTTGCGGCGCTGCACCATTTGCTCTGGCGACCAGGGCGCATAAATGGCCTTGCGCTGCTCGATGCTCAGATTCGGGGAGGGCTGGGTCTGCGCAAGAGCCGGCCAGACTGCAAGAATAGACGCGAGAGCCGCGCCAGCGACTGCTGTCTTCATCGGTCATTCCTCCCCATCGCGGATCATGTCGCCCGCTCTATCGCTGGTCCACGACGCAGTTCCGCCTTGGACAGGTTGAGTATAATAAGCAGATGAACGGCGTCGCAAGCGGTAGAAAAGACTAATTCCGGGAGGGGCAGATGGGCACGGGAAGAATTCCGGCGGTCGGAGGCAGGCGGCTCATCCAAATGGGCTTCGTGGCAGCACTGGCCGTTGCGGGCATTTTGCCAGCCTATGCACATGTTTCCTTTGCAAACCGGCAGGTGCCGCTCGCGTCCACAATCGATGCGACGCTGCGCATTCCCCATGGCTGCAACGGCTCCCCGACATTGCGGCTGCGCATGCGCATACCCGCAGCAGTGACAGCGATCCGCCCGGCTGCAAAGGACGGCTGGACGATTGCGCAAAGCGGCCAAGGTGCGACGCGTGAAATCGCCTGGAGCGGCAGATTGCCAGACAAGCAAAGAGGCGAATTTCATTTCGCCATGGATCTCGAGTCTTCCGTAAAGCCCGGCCAGGTGATTTATTTCCCCGTCGTGCAGGAATGCGAAACCGGCATTTCGCGCTGGATCGATGTGACCGGCAAAGCTTCCGCCGATGCGAGCGAGACGGAAGAGACAGATGAGACATCCTCGCCCGCACCCTCCATCCGGATCTTGCCGCGCAAATGACCGACCGCTTGCGCGCCTGGCTTCTGGCTCTGACCCTGCTGGTTTTGTCCGGCGCGCCGGCTTTCGCCCATGCCTATCTTGTTGAAAGCAGGCCGGGCGACGGGGATCTTTTGAAACAGCAGCCAAAGCAAATTGAACTCCTGTTCAATGAGCCGGTAGAAATCATCGCCATTTCCCATGTCGATCCGCAAGGCGCGGTCGCGCTGCTGCCGTCAAACACAGAGAAGATGGCCCATCAGCGCATCGACGTGCCGGCAAATATTGCGCAAGGCTCGCATCTGGTGAGCTGGCGCGTCATTTCGCAAGATGGTCATACAATCAGCGGCAGTCTCGTCTTTTCTGTGGGACGGGCCAGCGGTGGCGCGCAGGCGCCGACGCGCGAGCAAACAATCCATCTCTCGTCGCTGTCTGCCCCGCTTGTTGCCGCACGTTTCTTCTGGCTTGCAGGATTGGTCTTCGGCATTGGCGCGGCTCTCTTTGCCAGTTTTGTCATGCCGCTGCCGCGCGGCTTTGCGCTGGCTCTGCTGGGCACTGGCGCGCTGGCTGCTTTCATCGCCATCGGATTGCAGGGCGCAGATGCGCATGGGCAAAATCTTCTCGCACTCAACGATCGCGCCATATGGCGATCGGGCCTGCGGTTGCCCATCGGCACGGCTGCCATCATTGCTATCGCCGCCTGTGCTGCAGCGGGTCTTTCCATGTTACTGGGCGGCCTTGCAGCGCGCCTGATGGCGCTGCTTGCATTGGCGCTCGCGGGCCTGTCGCTGGCCATTGCCGGCCATGCTGCCCGATGGGCGCCAGTGGAGCTGATGCCATTCCTGTCGTTCATGCATGTCACGGCGGCCATCGTCTGGGCCGGCGTGCTTCTGCCGTTGGCGCGCCTGACGCGCCGCGATGATTTTGCCAGCCATTTGCAGCGCTTTTCAGCACTTATTGCTCCGGTCTATCTGATCTTGCTGGCAAGCGGCATCGGTTTGGCGACAACGCAATTTTTAGGCCCGCGCGATCTTCTGTCCACCGCCTGGGGCGTCGTGCTGGTGGCAAAACTGGCGCTGGTGAGTCTGGTGACATGCACAGCCGCGATCAATCGCGCGCTTCTCACAAAGCCGGCGATCAATGGCAATGGCTTGGCGTTGGC
>CANHAW010000027.1 GCA_947458675.1 Beijerinckiaceae bacterium | reverse complement strand
GCCACATAGGGAACGGCACCGAGAACGGCGATCATGGCCACGATGCCTGCAACCGATTGCGACTTGCCGTAGCGCGCGGCGACGAAATCGGCGACGGAGGTGATGTTTTGGGCTTTCGACAGGCGGATCACGCGCTGGATGAACTTATAGCCCAGCGCAAAGACGAGGATCGGGCCGATATAGATGGGCAGAAATTCGAGCCCTTTTTCTGAGGCAAGCCCAACCGAGCCGAAAAAGGTCCATGAGGTGCAATAGACGCCAAGCGTCATGGCATAGATGAAGGGACGCGAGCGTGCGCCTGCAAAAATCCTGGATTTATAGCTGTCGCCGTAATGGGCGATGGCGAATAGCGCGCAGAGGTAGAGCAGCGCTGTAAGTACGGCGGCCCATCCCTCAATCATGCCCACTCCCGCGTCTTTTTTCCGAGATCAGTATAGCATCGGCTGGCAGGCCAAATCCATGTCGGGCAGTCAGCCGGTTGCGGGCTGGGTCCGCAGGTGATTAAAGGCCAGCCAAGGCCTGCCTCATTGCATCAATTGAGTCGGCAGAGGCGGGTCTTGGCGAACTGGAGACATGCGCCCCCATGACGGCAAGCGGCCAGCCTGACGATGCGATGCAAGCGCGCAAGCGCTGGACGTCGGGCGTGACCGGCCAGGCTCTGACAATGGCTGTGGCGAGCGCCGGCGGTCTGGGCTTTCAGGCTGCAGGCATTCCGGGCGGGGCCATGTCGGGCTCTGTGCTGATCGTTGCCCTTCTGGCCTATTTCGGCTGGGCGACGCCCATCGGCACGGTTTTGCGGATCGCCGCAATGGCGATCACCGGCATGTCGGTCGGCTCGGCGATCGATCCCGAGACGTTGCGCAACATGGGCAATTATCCCGCCAGCATCGCCATTATGGCGGTTTGCGTGGTGGCGATCACGACCTCATCCATGGCCATGTCGAATCTCGTTTCACGCTGGCCGCGACCGACGTCTTTCCTCGCCGCCGTGCCGGGCTCCATGGCCTATATTCTCTCCATTTCATTGTCGCTTGGCGCAGATCCGCCGCGCGTTGTCATCGTGCAGATGATCCGCGTCATTTTTCTCGTCGTGCTGCTGCCGATCATCATTGTTCTGGAATCGGATGCGCATCTGGGGCCGATCACGGGCCTCGCCAACGATCCCCCGCTCGTTCTCTTGGGAACGGCCATCGCCTCGCTCGGGCTTGGTCTTGTTTTCCTGCGTCTAAAAATGGGCGGCGGCATGATTTTCGGCTCGGTGATCGCATCGGGCCTTATTCATGTGAGCGGCTTGGCGACAGGCCGTGTGCCCTTCGAGCTGATGGTGGTCGGTCAGATCATGATCGGCGCTTGGGCTGGATCGCGCTTTGCCGATTTCGACTGGGCGCTCTTCGGGCGCACTTTGGGCGCTTCGACGCTGGCTATTGGCACGTCTCTTGGCGTTGCTTTGGTCTTTGCGACTTTTGCGTCGAATTTTCTCGACATGCCTTTCGGCGCCACGCTGATTGCTTATGCACCCGGCGGCCTTGAGGCCATGGTGGTGCTGGCTTTGGCGCTCGGCATCGATCCGCTCTTTGTCAGCGCGCATCATTTCGCGCGCTATTTCCTGATCAATCTTTCGCTGCCTTTCATCATCCAATGGCTGATGAAGCGCGAAGGCAAAGATGTCTCCAAATAAGGCTCTGGCGCAGCCTATTCTGCAGCGACAATCTTGAGGCGCGGCTGCTTGGGGCGTGCCGCCATCAATGCTGGCTGGGGAGTGGCGCCAAAGGGCAGGCCCAGACGACGCCAGACATCGCGCAAGGCTTCCACCAAAGCGGCAATATGCGCGTCTGTGTGGAAAGGCGTCGGCGTGATGCGCAGGCGCTCAGTGCCGCGCGCCACGGTTGGATAATTGATCGGCTGAATATAGATGCCGTGGCGGTCGAGCAGAATATCGCTGGCGCTCTTGCACAATTCAGCATCGCCGACAAAGACCGGCACAATATGCGAGGGATTGCCCATGACCGGAATTTCGGCTGCAGCCAGCGCAGCCTTGGTGCGGGCCACTTGCTGCTGCTGCAGCGCGCGTTCTTCCTGCGATTGCTTGAGCTGTTGCACAGCTGCGCCAGCGGCAGCAGCGACAGCCGGTGGCAAAGCAGTGGTGAAGATGAAAGATGGCGCATAGGAGCGCACGGCATCGATGATCATGCGATCGGCAGCAATATAGCCGCCCAGCGTGCCAAAACCTTTGGCGAGCGTGCCCTCAATCACATCGATCTGCGACATGACATTGTCGCGTTCGCAAATGCCGCCGCCACGCGGGCCATAGAGGCCGACAGCATGGACTTCGTCGACATAGGTCATGGCGTTATATTTTTTTGCCAGCGCGGCAATCTCGCCAACGGGTGCAATATCGCCATCCATCGAATAGAGGCTCTCGAAGACAACGAGCTTTGCGCGATCCTTGCCGGCAGCCTGCAGCAGCTCCTCGAGATGGGCCGTATCATTGTGCCGGAAGATGACCTTTTCGCAGCCGGAGCGGCGAATGCCTTCGATCATCGAATTGTGGTTCAGCGCATCCGAAATGATCAGGCAATTGGGGAGCAATTCCGCAATGGTCGAAATGCCGGCGAGATTGGAGATCCAGCCCGACGTGAAAGCCAGCGCGCTTTCCTTGCCATGCAGATCGGCCAGTTCGGCCTCAAGCTGCACCAGCGGATGGTTCGTGCCGGAAATATTGCGCGTGCCGCCGGCCCCGGCGCCATGCTTTTCCGCCGCCGTTCTCATCGCCTCGATGACGCGGGGATGCCGGCCCATGCCGAGATAATCGTTGGAACACCAGATCACCACTTCGCGGGTCGGCGCGCCGCCCTCGGCATGCCAGGTCGCCAAAGGAAAACGGGCCGCATCGCGTTCGAGATCGGCAAAGACTCGGTAGCGTTGCTCCGCCTTGAGCCGGTCAATCGCCTGGCTGAAGTAACGCCGGTACTCCATCACGGATATTCCTCAAATAGGCTCGGGACGGCGCCCGAGCGCTGGGGCGTCAGCCCCGCACAATCTGGATCAATTCCAGCTTATAACGGCTTGCGGCCGGCTGTGCGAGGGGACTGATGCGCGCACCTTAGCCCTGGGGCGCCCCCAGGGCCTTGCGCTGGATCAGTTTCAGGTGATGAGGCCCCCCTCTCAGGGCACGACCTCCCCACGGAAGCGCGGCCGGCCCGCTGGCGCCCGGCAGGAGCAGCCCAAGCCCACTTCGGCCGGCTGGTAGAGCAGGCAGGTTTTCTGGGGCGTCGCGCAATAATTCCCATAGGCCGGGCCGAACGTGCTGGCCGGGCCTGGATAGGCGCGGATCGTATAGCCTGTCCCGTAATAGGGATCGTCGATCAGATCATCGGCATAGAACCAATCGTCGTCATATCCGCCGCCCGTGTACCAGGGGAAAAGGAAGGGTGCGGCCATCACGCTGGGGAACCAGAAGCGGTCGCGCCGATCCCCATAGCGCTGCTCCCGATAGCGTTCGCCCCTGCGGATCGTCAGAGGTTGCGCGGCGACCGGCGCGCCGCCCAATGTCCGGTCGGGCCGGAAGGTGCGCTGCTGAAAATCGGTCACGCCGGAGCGGATCCGTGGCTCGATACGTGCCGCGGGACCAGCCTGCGGCCGACCGGGCGCTTCCATGCGTATCGGGCCCGATGGTGCGCGCATGCCCCGGTCCAAGGCAGCCGGGGCGACCGGGGCGGCGGAGCGACCACCGGCTGGAGGGGCGCCGACAGATGCTCCCGGCATGGGGCCGCCGCCGCGCTCTTGCGCCCCGGCACTGCCCGCAATGGCGGCAGCCAGCCCGATCGTTGCCAGTCCCGTCAGGAATTTGATGCGCTTCATGAAAGCCTCCTTGTCCTGACCCACCGAACCAAACCCTGCCTTGGCCGTTTTCCTTCTGCGTGGATCCAAGCGTGGCTGGGCTGCGGACAAACTCCGGGCCGCCGAGGTGGTTCCTTTCGCAAGCGCGGGCCAGATCGCCGGGAAGGTGCCGATGGAGACATTGTTCGAGCGTTTCATTTGCAATTTCATTCGCCGCGGCTCGCTCGAAATCGACATGCCGAGCGGCCGTCGCATTTCGGCAGGCGATGGAGCGGGGCCACCATTGGCGATTGCTTTGCGCGATGGGACTGCGCTTTCGCGTTTGTTGCGCAATCCCGAATTGGCCTTCGGCGAACTTCATATGGAAGGCGCCCTGATTGTGACGCGCGGCAGTCTGTTCGATGTGATTGTGCTGGCATTGCACAATCTCGGCCAGAAAGGAGAGGCGCGATGGATGGTCTTTCTGCGCAAGCTGCGCACGCGATTGCGCCGTCTCGACCAGCGCAACAATCTATTGCGCGCGCGCCAAAATGTTTCCCATCATTATGATCTCGATGCGAGGCTCTACAGCCTGTTTCTCGATGAAGACCGGCAATATTCATGCGCTTATTTCGAGCATCCTGAATGGGATCTCGAAACCGCCCAACGCGCCAAGCAACGTCATATAGCGGCAAAACTGCTTGTCGGCGAAGGTGCGCGCGTGCTCGACATCGGATGTGGATTTGGCGGCATGGCGCTTTATCTGGCGCGCGTCTGCGGGGCGCAGGCCACCGGCATCACGCTGTCGCAAGAACAATTTGCCATGGCAAGCGCGAGGGCGAGCGCAAGCGGTCTCGACAGGCCACCTGAATTTCGTCTGCAGGATTATCGCGAAACAGGCGACCGTTTTGCGCGGATCGTCTCGGTCGGCATGTTCGAACATGTCGGCCTGGCGCATTATGGGGAATTCTTCTCCAGGCTTCATGCAATGCTCGAAGACGACGGCATTGCGCTCCTGCATACGATTGGCCGCACCGATCCGCCTTGTGCGACAAATCCGTTCATCACCAAATATATTTTCCCCGGCGGTTATGTGCCGGCTTTGTCGGAAATCATGCCGGCGATCGAAGGCTCGGGACTGATCGTCACCGATATTGAAATCTTGCGGCTGCATTACGCGCATACGCTGCGTCATTGGCGCCTGCGTTTCATGGCGCATCATGACGAAATCGCCGCGCTCTATGACGAGCGTTTCTGTCGTATGTGGGAATTCTATCTTGCCGCATCGGAGGCCACATTTTGCTTAGGGCAAAATGTTGTCTTCCAGATTCAGCTCGCCCGAAGCGTCGATGCCGTTCCCATGACGCGCGATTACATTGCGCGTGAGGAGCGGCGGCTGCGTGAGGCGGAAGAGGCCGCCTTTACTTCGCTATGTCCATGAGTGCGGTAAAGCCTGCAGCCCCAGGGCCCAAAGTCGCGGCAGACCAGGCCAAGGCCGATGACCAATTGGCAATCTGGAAACGCATATGCGACATCTGGCATGTGCCCGCCACAAGAGGCACGATGGCGCGCAGCGGCCCGAAGAAGCGACCGAAGAACACGCCCGGCCAGCCCCATTTTTCAAAAAAGGCATGTCCGCGCGTCAGCAGATCCGGGTTTTTCGACAGCGGCCACATGCGCGCAATCCGGTCATGGTAATGATAGCCGAGCCAATAAGAGACCCAGTCGCCAAGGCCCGCGCCCAGCACGGCGGCAAAATAGACCGGCCAGAAGTCAATGCCTGAGGCGCCCACAAGCGCGCCTATGCCCCACAACAAGACGGTGGCGGGGATCAGCAGCGATACAAGCGCCAGCGATTCGCCAAAAGCGAGGAAAAAGACGAAAGGCGCGGCAAACTCACGATGCTCGCGAACGAAATCAAGCATGGGCTGGACATATTCCTGCACGCGATCCTCTTGCCTTCAGGTGACGATGGTGATGCGCTCAACCGCGCGCGTAATGCCTGTATAGAGCCAGCGACTGCGATGTTCGCGAAAGGCCGGCGATTCATCAAACAGAACGATCTCGTTCCATTGCGAGCCCTGCGCCTTGTGGACGGTCAGCGCATAGCCGAAATCGAATTCATCCGAATCGCGGCGCAGCGCATAGGGAATCTCGTCCTCGCTTTCGAAGAAATCGGGCAAGACGCGAACGCGCAATGGCTTTTTGACCGGATCTTCCTCTGGCACAATGCTCATGCGCAATTTGCCGCCACGCGCTGGCGCCAGCGTCTTGACTGTCCAGATGCCGCCGTTGAGCAGGCCCTTTTTGCGATCGTTGCGCAGGCACACAAGCCTGTCGCCGGCCTCCGGCATTGCACCCGTAAAGCCGAATAATTCGCGCAATCTTTTATTGTAGAGACGACGCGTGCGGTTGAGGCCGACGAGAATTTGGTCGGCGCGCGTCACGCTGGCTGAATCGATCTCATCGCGTGAGATGACGCGGCTCTGCCCATATTCTCCCCGCTCCAGACGTCCGCCCTCGCGCACAATCATCGACATGCGCACAATCGGATTGTCGGCAGCCTGGCGATGGACTTCCGTCAGCATGACGTCCGGCTCCGCCTCGGTGAAAAAGCCGCCGCCTTTGACAGGGGGCAATTGCGCCGGATCGCCGAGCACGAGAACGGGACGGCCAAACGAAAGGAGGTCGCGGCCGAGCTCCTCATCCACCATGGAACATTCATCGATGATGATCAGGCTTGCCGTATTGGCCGGGCTTTGTTCGTTAATGACAAAGCTCGGAACTTCCGAATCCACTTCCTTGGCGCGGTAAATCAGCGAGTGGATCGTGCGGGCATCGTCGCAACCCTTGGAGCGCAGAACCAGGGCGGCTTTGCCCGTATAGGCTGCAAAGACCACGTCGCCGTCTATGCCCTCGGCAATATGGCGGGCGAGCGTCGTCTTGCCGGTGCCGGCAAAGCCGAACAGGCGGAAAATCTGCGGCTTCCCGGATTTGAGCCAGGCCGCAACCTCCTTGAGCGCCCGGTCCTGCTGCGGCGACCAATTCTGTGGCACGTCAATCCCCTCGGCCTGCAACAAATGCCGGCGCCACGCACATGAGGGCTTCGGCGCGGCTTTGCAAGCGCGTTCTCCGAACTGGCGAAAATGTTAGCAGACCGTTTCCTGACCGGGCTTAGTTTTGTCCGGGCTTGCGCAGGGCGGTGAGCCGGCAGGCAGCGCGCGCCACTTCCATGCTGAAATGGCCGGCGCTGCGGGGCGAACGCTGGTAGCGGATCGCGATCACATGCAGCAATTCGCGCAAAACCTCGCGGTCGAGCTCTTCAATATCCTGGTCGGACACGCCGGTGCGCCGGGTCATTCGCGCCAGCGCCTCATGAAAGGCTTCCATTCGCGAATCGCCGCTCAGCACGCAGCGCCAGATCAGAACATGGCAGCGGACAATGGGACCGACGACTTTTGCGTCAGTGATATGGGCGGCATAACCGCTCGCGAGCACGTCGCCCAGCACAGGCTCGGCCCAGCGGATGAGTTCGGCAGTGGAATCTTCGAGAACGTGCTGGTTCATAGAATCCGAATCAGTGCGAATCAGATGCTATAAAACCTATGGCTTGACAGTGACTTCCGCAAGGGAATAGCGGCTTTGCTCGCCGGCGGGATGCCAATACTTCGGCAATTTCGACTTTCGTCTTGTCCTCACCGTGACTTGTCTGAAGAATAGCGACAAACTGGCCTGTGGGATCGCCCGTATCGGGCGATGGGCAAACAAGGGGACGACAATGAAAGACTGGATGAAACTCATTCCGGAAGCGGAGCTCGCAACCTATCGGAGCGCAGGCTTCCTGACCGAGATGAAGCTTGGCAAGCGTCCGGCTCTGATTGTTGTCGATGTGACCTATGCCTTCACGGGCCATGAGGGGCAGAGCCTGCAGGAATCGATTGCCACTTTCGGCTCCGCTTGCGGCCCGGTTTCATGGGAAGCCATCCCACGCATCGTGCGTCTTCTCGACATGTTCCGCGCGCGCAAATTGCCGATTGTCTTCACCAATGCCGATGAGGCCAATACGCCCTATTCGGGCCGTGCGACCAAGTCGAAGCGCACCAAGGCATCGCCTCCCGAAGCCAATGATTTTCCCGATGCCGTCACGCCGAAGGCGGGCGAATGGGTTCTTGGCAAGACGCGCGCGAGCGCCTTTTTCCAGACGCCTTTGCTTGCTTATCTTGTCCAGCAGGGCGTCGATACGCTGGTCTTCTGCGGCGTCTCGACATCGGGCTGCGTACGCGCTTCCGTCGTCGATGGATTCTCCAATGGCTTTGCGACATTCGTTGTCGATGAATGCTGTTTCGACCGCTCGCAATTCGCCCATTCGGCAAATCTCTTCGACATGGATGCAAAATATGCGTCGGTTGTGTCGCTCGAAGAGCTTGCGAAACTGATGCCGGCTGCTTGAGCGATCGGCATTGGCGCAAACAATCCTGCCCCATCTTGCGGGTTCTGGATTCAGGCATAAAAAAAGCCGGAGCTTTTTCAGCTCCGGCTTTTTGCCAGCGTCTCGACCTTACTTGATCAGGTCGCCGATCTTCTGGACGATGGCTTTGGGTGTCGCATAGATTTCCTGAATCAGCTTTTCCAGATATTCGCCGCTATGGGGATCGAGTTCCATTTTCTGGCGCGTCACGTCGGAGATGAATTCGGGATCTTTCATCGTCGCCATAAAAGCCTTCCGCAGCATGGCAAGCCGTTCGGGCGGCAGGCCGGGCGGCGCGACGAAGGGACGGCCGATGCCCTGGCCGGCGTAGAGGAAGGCGATTTCCTTCTTCTGCTCCTCGTTTTTGGCGAGATCGAGGATGAAGGGAACACCCTTCAGCACAGGCTCGTTGATCGGCTGCAGCGCGCCATAGAAAACGATTTTGATCTTGCCCGAGCTCAGCCATTCAGGCTTGCGGGTCATCACGCTGTCGAGGCTTTCGCAAATGCCGTCCACTTCGCCGCGTTCCATGGCGAGAAAGACATTTGCGGATGAGGGAAAGCCCGAGACCAGTTTGAAATTCATACCCAGCAATGCGCTGAGCGCCTTGGGATAGGAGCGTGTGCCGGTGCCGGGGCCCGTGTCGCCGACAATGAAGGTTTTCTTGTAGAGATCATCCACTGTCTGCACATCTGCGCCGGCGCGGGTGATGCAGACATTGGTTTCGATATTGGGCGTGCCGATCCAGGATAATTTCAAGGGATCGAAACGTGTGCCTTCAGCACCCGTGAGAGGCCCCAGCGGCGCATCGCGCGCAATAATGCCCATCACCGAGCCGTCTTTGGGCGCAATGTTGAAGAGATGATTGGCGGCATTATAGCTGCCTGCGCCCGGCATGTTCTGCGGCACGGCCGTCGGCTTGCCCGGCAGATGATTGACGATATGGCGCGCCACATTGCGGCCCCACAGATCGTAGCCGCCGCCGGGGCCGAAGCCGATGATCATGGTCAGGTTCTTGCCGGCGTAAAATTCCTGCTGCGCTTGCGCAGGCGATTGGGCGAATGAGGCGAGCGCGACAAGTCCCGCCATCGCCATGAGCCTCGATTTCATCGACATGATATTGCCTCCCGGACCGCTTTTGCTTGCGGATTGGCGGGCATGGTCCGGGAAAGGCTGGTTGCTGTCAACCAAGCGTCTCAGGCGGTCACGCGGTCGAAAAACGCCTGCGCTGCGCGCGACCGCAAGGCGCTACGCCGGTAGGCCACAACGAGTTGCATCAAGCCATGCTTCTCGCCGAGGTCGGTGGTTTTGAGTTCCTCGTTCGGCTCGCGCGCCACGCACATTGTATGCACGATGGCGGGACCGGCACCCAAGGCGACGAGTTCCATCGCTGTCTGGCATGTCGGACATTCCAGAACATTGGGGAGCCCCTCCATATAAGGCGATTTGCGCAATAGCTGGCGCAGCGCCGAGCCGCGTGGGGCAACGATCAGACGCGATCCCGTGGCGACTTTGGCATCGTCGGCCCGCGTCACCAGCGACATGGTCGTGCGCGCCACGACTTTCGCTGCAATGCCCTGCGGCAGGCGCGGAAAGACGCCCATGCAAAAGTCGGCGCGACCCTGCTGCAGCGCAGCCAGTGAATCGGAACGCCGCGTCACGCGCATGCCGATCTGCACGCGCGGATATTCTGCGAGAAAGGAATTGAGGCGGGGCATGAAGAAACTCGCATAGTCGCCGCCGATGGCCAGAGACAGGCTGCCCGTTTCTTCCGATTGCATATTGGCCGGCGATTGCACCCGCGCGACGGCCTGTTCGGCCTCCTGCAAAAGCAAAGTGACATCGCGCAGGAAGCGCTCGCCGGCAGAGGTCATCGCGAGCCCGTTGGGCAGGCGCCTGAACAGGGGGACGCCGACCACCTGGTCGAGCCGCTTCAATTTCGCCGAGACAGCTGGAATGGTGAGGCCGAGCTGGGTGGCGGCGGCCGCCAGGGTCCCGTGGCTCGCCACCAGCTGAAACGCCCTCAACTTGCTGAAATCCAGATCCTCGATGCGCATGCCCTACCCCCCGCATATTGAAGGGATAGATTAAAATATTTTTTATCTCTATTACAAAGGTTTCGATTTACCGGCCCCTGATGCGACTTTAGTTTGCGTCAGACCAGCGGGGCCCAAGACCTCGCCCCCGGGAGGAAATGATGTTCGATGTCATGTTCAGTGCGCTTGGCGCTCTGGTGACCAATCCCCAGACCATGGGGCTGATGCTGATCGCGGTGATGATCGGCCTCATTGTCGGCGCCACGCCGGGCATTGGCGGTCGTTTGTCGATTGCGCTGGCCATTCCCTTCGTCTTCGGCATGGATATGACCCAGGGCGCGGTCTTCCTCCTCACCATGCATGCGGTGAATGGCACGTCGGGCCAGATTTCCTCCATCATGTTCGGCGTGCCCGGCGATGGCGACGATGCGGCCACCACGGTCGATGGCTATCCGATGGCGAAAAAGGGCGAGGCGGGCCGCGCGCTTGGCGCCTCCATCACCGCTTCGGGCGTCGGCGGCATTATTGGCGCGATCATCTTTGCGGTGATGATCCCGATTCTCGAGCCGATCGTTCTGTCTTTCTCTCCGGCGGAATTCTTCCTGCTGGCGATCCTCGGCATTACTTTCATCGCCTTCCTCGCCGGCGGCGGGAACATTTTCAAGGGCATGATTGTCGGCCTGTTCGGCATGATGCTGTCGACCGTCGGCATGGACCCGCAAACGGGAACGGCGCGCTTTTCGGGCGATTACCTGTTCCTGTGGGATGGCATTTCGCTCGTCACTTGCGTGCTCGCCATTTTCGCGGTTCCGGAAATGATCACTCTGGCGGTCAAGGGCGGCTCGATTGCCGCATTGCCGATGGACAAGGTGAAATTCTCCTATCGTCAGGTGTTCCAGGGCGTTCTCGAAGTGCCCCGTCACTGGTTCCTCGTCATTCGCACCTCGATCATCGGCGCGATGATCGGCATGGTGCCGGGCCTCGGCGGCTCGGCCGCCGCCT
>CANHAW010000026.1 GCA_947458675.1 Beijerinckiaceae bacterium | reverse complement strand
TCATGCGCATGGCGCAGATAATCGCCGTCCGCCCGCACGCGCGCAATGCGCTCTTCTTCCTGCGCAAGTTCTGCACGCGCGGCTTTCCATGCGCCATGGGCAGCACGCACCGCCTCGACCTGTTTGCCAAGTCCGCCAAAGGCATCGAGCAAAGCGCGATGCATGGCCGGATCGACAAGCGCACGATCGTCATGCTGGCCGTGAATCTCGACAAGTGGGGCAGCAATGGTGCGCAAGGCCTGCACACTGACTGGCTGATCGTTGACGAAAGCGCGCGTGCGCCCGTCTGCCATTTGCACACGGCGCAGGATGAGATCGCCGTCGGTTTCAATATCCTGCGCCGCAGCCAAAAGGCGCGCAGCATGATCGGCAGGCAAATCGAAAACGGCCGTCACCTGGCCCTGTGCTTCGCCCGAGCGCACGAGCGAACCATCGCCGCGCCCGCCAAGCGCCAGAGCGCAGGCATCGAGCAGAATGGATTTTCCGGCGCCCGTCTCGCCGGTGAGAACTGTCAGTCCCCGACCGAATTCGAGATCGAGGCGATCGATCAGGACGATGTCGCGAATGGAGAGCTGGACGAGCATGAGCGTCGCCCGGCCCCTCTTAGCCGAGCACTCTGGTGAAGGCGCGCGAAATCCAGGAGTTTTTATTCTCCTGCGGCTTCAGACCGCCACCAGCCAGCAGCTTGAACGCATCATTGTACCAGGTGCTGTCGGGGAAGTTATGCCCGAGCACGGCGGCCGCCGTCTGCGCTTCATGCGTAATGCCGAGTGCCAGATAGGCTTCGGTCAGGCGGAAGAGTGCTTCTTCCGAATGGCGCGTCGTTTGATACTTGCCCAGAACTTCGCGGAAGCGATTGACCGCCGCCGTGTAATTCTTGCGCGAGAGATAATAGCGGCCGACCGACATTTCCTTGCCGGCCAGCTGATCGCGCGTCACCTGGATCTTGAATTTCGCATCCTCGACATATTCCGACTTCGGATATTTCTGCACGAGAGCGGTAAAGGCCAGCAGAGCCTTTTCAGCATTTTCCTGATCGCGCGAAATGTCGGGGATCTGTTTGTAATAGGACATGCCCATCAGATAGGCCGCATAAGCTGCCTCGGGGCTTGAAGGATAAAGGCCGATATAGCGATTCGCATGGACGACGGCATCGTCGTACTGGCCGCCTTCATAGAAGGAATAGACCTGCATCAGCAGACCTTTTCGCGACCATTGCGAATAGGGATATTGCTTTTCCAGCTCGGCGAATTTTTTCGCCGCCCCCTCGCTGTCGCGCCGCTGCAGCCGCGCCAGACCCTGATCGTAAATCTCTTCGGCCGGCACATCGGGGAGAAGTTTGGTTTCGTATTTTTCGCCACCGAACGGATTGAGCGAACTCACGCTCGAACAACCGGCCAGCGGCAAGACCACCAGCGAGACGGCAAGACAGCGAATAATGCCCGAACGAAATTGGGCCTCGGCCCGGCGGATCAGCGAATGGGACGCGCGGAAATCGGACATCATGCCTCGAAGCTCGATGGACGGCGGGACTTTTGTCCCGCGGCTGTGACGTTTGCGCTGTTTACCCTAAAAGACTGCGCTCCGCCACTGTAGAGATGACCCTATCCCGTGGGCAGGAATATGGCAGGGTAAAAGCCCGGTCCAAGCCAGGTCGATGGATCCGGCCTCAGCTGCGGACGGGGGCGTAGACCGGCTGCGCAATGCGCAGGTCAGAACGGGCGCCTTCGCGCCGCGCGCCGGCCAGTTCAATGAATTCAAACGCCGTCTTGTCGGCAAACAGGGCCGCAAGCACCGCCACATTCATCTTGTGGCCGCCGCAATAGGACCGGTAGGTGCCGATGATCGGGGCGCCGGCCAGAGCCAGATCGCCAACGGCATCCAGCGTCTTGTGGCGGACGAATTCGTCGGGCCAACGCAGGCCTTCGGGGTTGAGCACGCGCTCTTCGTCCAGAGCAACAGTGTTTTCGAGCGACGCGCCAAGCGCAAAGCCCGCCTTCCAGAGGCGCTCGACATCGCGCAGGAAGCCGAAGGTGCGGGCGCGGGCAAGATCGCGCTCGAAGACGCGACCATCAAGATCGATGACCTTTTTCTGGCGACCGATCATGCCGGTTTCGAAATCGATTTCGACCTCAAGCCGGAAACCGGAATCGGCGGGACGCAGCTCGGAAAAGGCGCGGCCATGCTCGACGCGCACCGGCTTCAGAATTTTGAGATAGCGGCGCGGCGCATCGAGTTCGACAATGCCGGCCTTGCGGATGGCCGCAACGAATTCGGCAGAAGAGCCATCCATGATCGGCACTTCCGGGCCATCGATCTCAATGGTGCAATTGTCGAGGCCGAGCGCGGCAATGGCGGCAAGCAGATGTTCGACCGTGGAGACGCTGGCATCAGCCGGATCGCCGATCACCGTGCATAATTCGGTCATGGAGACATTCGACCAGAGCGCTTCGATCAGGCGCTCGCGACCGCCCGGCAAGCCGGTGCGCAGGAAAGTCACGCCATGATTGGCCTCTGCGGGATGCAGGACGAGACGAACCGGTGCGTTTGAATGCACGCCTGCCCCATTCAGGGCGATGCGGCTGCGCAATGTCGTCTGATGTCCCGACTTCATATCTTTTCCACTCTCTTGATCGCTGCGGGCGCATGGCACTCCGGGCGATTGCCTCATCCTGGTCATAAACTGTCTGTTTTTGGCCGCTTTGCAGCCCATCTTCCGGCAGCTCGTCTTGGCCAGGCAGGCCAACCTGACGACCCTCGAATGAGGATCTGAAACACCGCACCGGCAAGGCTCACGCCGGACCGGTACGAGGGCAAAATACGCTCAGCCCCGGCTTCAACCAAATCACCAATCATTACTTACTGTAACAGGGGGAAAGCCCACATATCGGGCTGCACTCACTTGACATAAACCATTGCGAATCAACGAGAAACGCCCGCACCTGGAGAGGTGCGGGCGCGCTGTTTTCTTAATGTTTTATAAAGGTTTGGATCAGTTCGACTGACGGCGCAGGAAGGCCGGAATTTCGAGCTGGTCTTCCTCGATGGAACGCTGGGGCGCCGGCGGGCGACCATGCTGATCGAGGCCACCCTGGGCCGGGCGCGGAGCGCCTGGCGCCATCGGACGCTTGCCATATTCCTGATGCACCGGGGCGGGCGCTTGTGGCGCTCGTGGGGCATAGGCCTGCTGCGGGGGCGGGGCCACCGGAGCGGTCTGGCGCGGCGCGGGCGGCGCGTCTTCCTGGCGGCCGAGGCCGATCAGACGGTCGAACAGCGAGCGGCGGCGGCTGTCCTGCTGGGGTTCGCCCTGGGCGCGCAGCAAATCCTGTCCCGGACGCGGCAAGTCATCGATGGTCGGCATGCGCTGGGGGCGCAGAGGCTGTTCGGCGACCGGGGGAATGAACGGGCCGGGCTGCTGATATTCCATCTGCTGGCGCGGCTGCTCCTGCACCGGCGGCAGGTAAGCGGCCTGATACGCGGGCTTGGGCGCAACCGGCTGCAATTCCACGCCATTGGGCACGGCGATGGGCGCAGGCTGGGGCATTGGCGCAGGTGCGGGAGCAGGCGCTGCGGCAAACAGGGGCGCCTCAACCGGAGCCGGAGCGGGAGCCGCGACCGGCGCTTCCATCTGATAGATGGGCGCAGCTGCAGGAGCAGCTGCAATCGCGCCCGCGCCGGTCGACACCGGCTGCTGGATGCCGCGCGCCTGCGTCTGGTTGCGCAGACGCTCGGTGACTTCCGCGAGGCGGTTTTCGGTGGCGGTGAATTCGCGCATCTGGGCCGGCTGGTCGATGCCGGTGGCAACAACCGACACGCGGACAATGCCATCGAGCGAGGAATCGAATGTCGCGCCGAGAATGATATTGGCGTCTTCATCCACTTCCTGACGGATGCGGCTGGCGGCCTCATCGACTTCATAAAGCGTCAGATCGTTGCCGCCGGTGATCGAGATGAGCAGGCCGCGTGCGCCCTTCATCGAGACTTCATCGAGCAGCGGATTGGCGATGGCCGCTTCCGCCGCGAGAATGGCGCGGCGCTCGCCGGAGGCTTCGCCCGTGCCCATCATCGCCTTGCCCATTTCGCGCATGATGGCGCGCACGTCGGCGAAGTCGAGATTGATGAGGCCTTCCTTCACCATCAGATCTGTGATGCAGGCAACGCCCGAATAGAGCACCTGATCGGCCATGGCGAAAGCATCGGCGAAAGTGGTCTTTTCATTCGCGACGCGGAAAAGATTCTGGTTGGGAATGACGATCAGCGTATCGACCGCCTTCTGCAATTCCGAAATGCCGGTCTCGGCAATGCGCATGCGACGCATGCCCTCGAACTGGAAGGGCTTGGTCACGACGCCAACGGTGAGAATGCCCATTTCGCGGGCCATGCGCGCGATGACGGGAGCTGCACCTGTGCCGGTGCCGCCGCCCATGCCGGCGGTGACGAACACCATATGCGCGCCAGCCAGATGATCGCGGATTTCTTCCATTGCTTCTTCAGCGGCGGCGCGGCCGACTTCCGGCTGCGAACCTGCGCCAAGGCCCTCAGTGACCTGCAGGCCCATCTGGATGATGCGATCCGCCTTGGACGCGGTGAGCGCCTGCGCATCCGTATTGGCAACAATGAAGTCCACGCCAACAAGGCCGGACACAATCATGTTGTTGACTGCATTGCCCCCGGCGCCACCGACGCCTGCCACCATGATGCGGGGCTTGAGTTCCCGCAACTCGGGAGCTTTGAGATTGATCGTCATCGTCTGGCCTCTCGACTGATGGGCGAATACCGCCCCGCATGTGTGTTGTGCCGGACTCCCGGATTGGCCGCCGCGCCGCACCTGTCGCCCGAAGGTTGATTACGCTCTTGAACGCTTCAGAAACTCTCGCGGAGCCAACGTCCCATTCGGGACATGTATCCGTCGGTACCCGTCGCCTGCATCACGACTCTCCGCCGGGGCTCGAAATGTTCGATACCTGCCACCTGCGGATAGACCAGAAGCCCCACCGCCGCCGAGAAGGCGGGGCTCTTTGCTGATTCGGGCAGTCCTTGAATACCTAAAGGACGACCGATACGCACCTGATTTGAGATAATCCTGCGCGCAGCTTCCGGCAGACCGGTCAATTGCGCTCCCCCGCCCGTCAGGACGAGACGTCGGCCGGCCTGCGGACCAAAGCCTGCAGTCTGCAGGCGGTCGCGGACCAGCTCGAGGATTTCCTCGACACGCGGCCGTATGATTCGCACAAGATGCGATTTTGGCACGTGAATCGGATGCTCGCCGTCTTCGCCGACCTGCGCAACAGAAATCGTCTCGCGATCGTCGGAAGGCGATGAAATGCAAGATCCGTACAGGGTCTTCAGACGCTCGGCATCGGAGAGCCGGATGGTCAGGCCGCGCGCAATATCCATGGTCACATGATTGCCGCCCACCGCAATCGCATCGACATGGGTGAGATGGCCGCCTGAGAAAACGCCGATGGATGTCGTGCCGCCGCCAATATCGATCAGCGCCGCGCCCATTTCCGCCTCATCATCGACCAGCGCCGAGAGTCCCGCGGCATAAGGCGTGGCAACCATGGCCTCGATATTGAGATGGCAACGCTCGATGGCCAGCATGAGATTGCGCGCTGCCGCCGTATCGCAGGACACGACATGCAGATCGGCGCCCAGATCGTCGCCGATCATGCCCTTGGGATCGCGAATGCCGCGTGTGGAATCGAGCGCAAAGCCCGTCGGCAGGGAATGGAGCAGCGCCCGCCCCTGCTGTTCGGTGCGCGAGGCAGCCGCCTGAAGCGCCCGCTGAATGTCCTGGTCCAGCACGGCCTTGCCGCCAATCGGCACTTTGGCGTGATAGAGCTGGGAGCCCAGCCGGCCACCCGACAGATTGACGATGACGCTCTCGACCTGGACGCCGGCCATGCGCTCGGCTGCATCCACCGCCAGGCGAATGGCGTTTTCCGCCTCTTCCATATCGATGACCGCGCCGGCCTTGATGCCGCGCGAACGCTGATGGCCAATGCCCAGAATGCGGCAGCGATGCGTGCGGCCGCGCAAAGTATCGGAAGCTTCCGCCGGCATGAGGCGCGCAATAAGGCAGGCAACCTTCGACGTGCCGACATCGAGGACGGAAAGAATGGCGCTCTTGCGCGCCGACAGCGGCCGCATGCGCGGCGTAAGCCCGTTCGACTTCACGTCTGCCCTCCTCTGCCGCGGGGCTTGCGGACCTGCGCTTCGGCGCGCGCAGCAGCGGCCTCCGCACTCAGGCGAACGACCATGCGATCGGCAATGCGCAGATCGATCGACAGGAGATCCTTGTCGAGAATGCGCATCTCGCGCGCATGTCGCGCGAAATTGGCGAAGACTTTTTCCGGCTCGTGTTCAGGGAGTTTAATCTCGAGACCCGATTCAAGTTTGATGTTCCAGCGCCGACCCGCGATCAGCACGCCCGCACGAATCTGCTCGCGCAGATCGCCCGCATTTTCGAGGATTTTCAGATATTCCGGCACGCGCAGATTGGCGTCTTCGCCGACAACGAAAGCCATATGCGACAGGCGATCATCGACGAGCTGGTCGATGGCCATGCCATCGGCGGAAATCACCTGCACCTGGCCATTGACCTGCCAAAGAGCATAGGGCGCACGCTCTTCGACTTCAATCAGCAGGCGCGAGGGATAGAGCTTGCGGACACTGGCCTCGCGCACCATCGGGATTTCCTTGACGCGCTCGCGCACCTGCGCGGCATCGAGGAAAGGCAGGGAATCGCGGGTTGTAATGCCGGTGGCAGCGAGGATCTCATCCTCCGACAATTCCTTCGCCCCGGAAATGGTGACGCCTTCAATCTGCATGCCCAGCCCGCGCGCCGCCAAATCGGGGAGCGTGCCGAATTCGGCGACGAAGAGATCATATTGGCCACCGCGCACGGCACCGGCTGCAATCGCGCCGCCGACCAAAGTGATGGCCATGATGGATGCAATGCCGCGACGGCGGGCCAGCGAAACGATCCAGGAAAAACGGCCAGGGCGCTGCGGACGCAAGGCGCGGCGCGAGCTGCGCGCAGCAGCGGCCCGACGCGCCATGCGCGGCTCAGCTGCAGGCACGGCATCGGCGCGCAAAGGTTCAGCAAAAACGGCGGAATGGGATTCGCGATAGGGATCGGCAAAAGCAGGGCGCGACTGCGCAGGGGACATATGCCCCCCTAGCGATCGCAGGACGCCTCTTCCACCATCCATCTGACAAGCCCACCGAATGTAAGTCCCGCATGCGCGGCGATTTCTGGCACGAGAGAGGTCTCGGTCATGCCTGGCTGGGTGTTGACCTCCAGAATGACAAGCTCGCCCGTACCATCGGGGCGGTCGTCAAAACGGAAATCGGAGCGACTCACGCCGCGGCAGCCGAGGGCCTCATGTGCCTTAAGCGCCAATTGTTGAATCTGTTGGTAAATATTTCCTTTAAGCGGAGCCGGAAGGATGTGAATTGATCCACCTTTTGAATATTTTGCGTTGTAATCGTACCAACCGCCGTCCGCGGCCCGAATTTCTATGATGTCCAAGGCTTTGTCGCCCATGACGGCGCAGGTCAATTCGCGCCCGGCAACGAATCGCTCGGCCAGCATGGCATCGCCATAGAGCCAGTCTTTTGCTCCACATTGGGACGGTGGGGGGTCGCCCGCGTTAACGATTACAACCCCGAAAGAAGAGCCCTCGCAGACCGGCTTGAGCACATAGGGAGGGGTCATGACATGGGCGCGCGCCGCCTCGTGGCGGTCGACCACCCGGCCTTCCGCAACCGGAATGCCGGCCGCCGCCATGACGATTTTGGCCTGTTGCTTGTTCATGGCCAGAGCGGAGGCCAGCACGCCCGAATGTGTGTAGGGAATGCGCAAAATTTCGAGAATGCCCTGCACGGTCCCGTCTTCGCCGACCTTGCCATGCAGCGCATTGAGGGCGACATCGGGCCGGATCTCGGCAAGTCTGGCGGCAATGTCGCGCCCGACATCGATCTCGGTGACAGAATAACCCTCGCCCCGCAGGGCTTTTGCGCAAGCCGCGCCCGAGCGCAGGCTCACTTCGCGCTCCGCCGACCATCCGCCCATCAGCACTGCGACATGCTTGCTCATTCTTTGTCTCCGCAGCGCTCAGGGCTGTCCGATGCGCTTGATTTCCCATTCAAGCGTGACGCCTGAATTGTCCTTCACCCGGCGACGCACCTCTTCGCCGAGATTTTCAATATCGGCGGCGCTGGCCTTGCCGCGGTTGATCAGAAAATTGCAGTGCATTTCCGAAACCTGCGCATCGCCGACGACAAGCCCGCGACAGCCTGCAGCATCGATCAGCTGCCAGGCCTTGTGGCCCGGCGGATTTTTGAATGTCGAGCCGCCGGTTTTTTCGCGGATCGGCTGCGCCGCCTCGCGCGTCGCCGTGATGCGATCCATTTCCGCCAAAATATCGGCCTGCTTGCCGGGACGGCCCTGAAACAAAGCCTGCGTGAAAATGACATCGGGCGGCGCAGACGAATGGCGATAGGCAAAGCCCATATCGGCATGGGTGAAGAGGCGCAGATTGCCCTGACGATCGATGCCGCGCGCCTCGATCAGGACATCTGTTGTCTCGCCGCCATGCGCGCCGGCATTCATCCGTAAAGCGCCGCCGATGGAGCCGGGAATGCCGCGAAAAAAAGCCAGACCATCGACGCCCGCATCTGCTGCTGCGCGCGCGACTTTCACATCCGGCACGGAAGTGCCCGCACGTATGCGGCAATCATCTTCAATGACAACTTCGCCAAAAGCCTTGCCCGACAGGCGGATCACAACACCTGCAACGCCGCCATCGCGCACGATCATATTGGAGCCAAGCCCGATCGTCGTGACCGGAATCGCGGCGGGAAGATTTTTCAGAAAATAAGCGAGGTCGTCTTCGTCTGCGGGATTGAACATGACCTGCGCCGGCCCACCGGCACGAAACCATGTATAGGGCGCCAAGGGCTGATGCGCGCTCAGACGCCCGCGCAATTGCGGCATGAGCGTTTGAAGATCGGGCGTGATATCAGGCAGGCTCATTTGCCCGCCAATTGTTCGGGCAAAGCATAGGCCCATTGCGTGATATTGCCCGCGCCCAGAAACACAATGTAATCGCCGGGCTTGGCGATTTCGCGCATGATCTGCGGCAGATCCTCGGGGCTTGCCAGCGGCTGCGCACGGCGATGGCCATGCGCCTTGATCGCGGCAACCAGATGATCGCGGTCGATGCCCTCAATCGGCTTTTCGCCTGCCGCATAGACATCGGAGACGATCACCGCATCGGCATCGTTGAAACAGGTCGAGAAAGGCTCGAACAAGGATTGCAGACGCGAATAGCGATGCGGCTGCACGACAGCAATCACCTGCCCCTTGGTGGAGGCGCGCGCGGCACGCAGCACAGCGGCAATCTCGACAGGATGATGACCATAATCATCGAAGATCAGCGCGCCATTCCATTCACCCGTGCGCGTAAAGCGCCGCTTGACGCCGCCAAAGCCAGCCAATGCCTTGCGGATCGCCTCCACGCTCATGCCAAGCTCATAGGCGACCGCAATGGCCGCCGTGGCGTTGAGCGCATTGTGATGGCCGGGCATGGGCAGAACGAGATCTTCCAGATAGGTGGCGCCCGACGTCTTGCGATCGCGGATCAGCACATTGAATTTCGACACGCCGCCATCGAGCTCGACATCGAGCAGGCGCACATCGGCCTGCGGATTTTCGCCATAAGTGATGACGCGGCGATCTTCGATCTTGCCGACAAGTTCCTGCACCGTCGAATGATCGAGGCACATGACGGCAAAACCGTAGAAGGGCAGATTGTCGATCAAAGTGCGGAACGCATCCTTGATCGCATCGAATGTCTTGAAATGATCGAGATGCTCAGGATCGATATTGGTGACAATGGCCACATCGGCAGGCAGTTTCAGGAATGTGCCGTCGCTCTCATCTGCCTCCACCACCATCCATTCGCCCGCGCCCACGCGCGCATTGGTGCCATAGGCATTGATAATGCCGCCGTTGACGACGGTGGGATCGAAACCGCCCGCATCAAGCAGCGTGGCGACCATGGAGGTTGTTGTCGTCTTGCCATGCGTGCCCGCAACCGCGACGCATTGGCGAAGGCGCATGAGTTCGGCCAGCATTTCGGCGCGGCGCACCACCGGGATGCGGCGCTCGCGCGCGCTGGCCAGATCGGGATTGTCGCGGCGGATGGCGGTTGAGACGACGACCACGGCCGCCTGCCCCAGATGATCCGCGCTATGGCCGATGAAAATGCGCGCGCCCTTTTCGCGCAGACGCTTCACATTGGCATTCTCGCTGGCATCCGAACCCTGCACATCATAGCCCAGATTGATGAGCACTTCGGCAATGCCGGACATGCCGATGCCGCCAATGCCGACAAAATGGATCGGGCCGAGCTCGCGCGGCAGTTTCATCTTGCAATCTCCTGGCCTGCGGCGACGCGCTCGACGAGATCGGCGAGGCGCTCGGCTGCATTGGCAATGCCCGCGTGATTGGCGGCTGCGGCGCGCTGCGTCAAGTCCTCAGGCGCAAAAGCGGCACGTCCGAGGGCTGCAGCAAGCCATGCCGGATCGAAATCCTTCTGCGCCACAACATCCACAGCGCCAAAGGACTTGAGCTCAGCTGCATTGGCCGCCTGGTCCTGATCGAGCGCAAAGGGAAAGGGCACCAGAATGGCAGGGCGCCCGATGAGCGCCAGTTCCGAGACGGTGGAGGCGCCAGAACGCGCGATAACGAGATGGGCCTGCGCGATGCGCAGCGGCAGATCCTTGAAAAAGGGCGCCACTTCGGCGGCCAGATTCATCTGCGCATAGGCCGTTTTGACACGCTGCTCATCTTCGCCGCGCGCCTGCTGCACGATAACAAGACGGTCACGGATCTCTTGCGGCAGCAAAGCAATGGCGGCGGGCACAATATCCGACATGACGCGCGCGCCCTGCGAGCCGCCCGTCACGAGCAGGCGCAGCTTTTCATCGGCAAAAGAAGGATAGGGAATTTTCGCCGCCTCGATCACGGCAGGACGCAAAGGATTGCCCGTATGTCTGGCCTTTGCCAGAAGCGAAGATCCCGCACCCGACAAAGTTGGAAAGCCGGTTGCAATGGCATGGACGCCATCCGCCAGAAAACGATTGGCGCGGCCGATGACGGCATTCTGCTCATGCAAGACGGAGGGAATTTTGCGCAGCCGCGCCGCCAGCAGCGGCGGCACGGTGGGATAACCACCAAAACCCACAACACAGGCTGGCTTGACGCGACCGAGCAGGCCATAGGCCTCAATCGTGCCGCGCGCCAGCATCAAGGCTGCGCGCATTTTCGAGGCGAGACCGCCGCCCGTCGGCGTGGCTGCAGAGACCTTGTGAATCGCATCGGCGGGAAAAGCGCCGCCGTAAGTCAGCGCACGCTCATCGGTGACGAGTTCCACCCTGTGGCCGCGCCGCTGCAATTCCCCAGCCAGCGCTTGCGCGGGAAAAAG
>CANHAW010000025.1 GCA_947458675.1 Beijerinckiaceae bacterium | reverse complement strand
GCAATGGCGGTCAGCGAATGGCCGTGATGGTGCAGGACGAGCGATGTCAGCACCATAACGATGGACATATTTCCCTGAGCCGCACTGTTGGTGACGATGGCGAGGCGCGTCGGCACATGGCGCATGAGGCTTTTGGTGGAGAAATCGCCGGCTTTGCCCGCCGCATGGGTCGGCTCGACATAGCCGGGATAATAATGGGCGAGATTCATCCCGATCTCTTTCGAATCGGGGCGTACAAAGTAAACAAGAACAGCACCGATCACGATCACCACCGGCATCATGTACCAGGGCAGAACGAGCGGATCCCAGCGCCCATTAGCAGCAATACGCTCTGACAGATTGACCACAGCCGGGCTGAGAATGAGGCCTGCAAAAGTGCCCAGCGCAATATAGCCGAGTGCTTCGCCGCGCAGTCGCGATGGCACCATGTCGGTTGCACCGACGCGCATCTGCTGGGCCGCATTCATGCCCATGCCAAAGGCGAGGATGCCGAAAATGACGAGCGCCAGATTGCGAATGTCCTGGGCAAAGCCGATGATCAGCGTGCCGACCATGGCGAGCGCAAGGCCAAGAAGAATGCCGCGTTTGCGGCCGTAATGATCGGTGATCTTGCCGATCGGATAGGAAATCAGAAAACGCGAAAGCCCGATCAGCGCAACAGACAGGCCAGCCAGATCGGCCGAGCCGCTGACGCTGACAATCATCAGCGGCCCAAGTCCGTAAATGAATTGCATCCCCGCGCCCGTGAAGGATTGCGACAGCGCAAACAGAGCCATATTGCGCTTGATGAGGGCGGGAATGCGAATTGTCATGAGCCTTCGCCCTTTGTTTTTGTTGTCGTCGGCGTCATTGCGAGCGGCGCGAAGCAATCCAGAGGCCTCACATGAGGCCAGAATAGATTGCCGCGTCGCCGCGCTCCTCGCAATGGCGAGGCTATATGAAAACGGCGCCGTAAGGCGCCGTCATTTTATTCTTCCGGCACGACGCGCACAGCGCCGCGTGCGGCGCTTGTGGTATGGGCTGCATAGGCGCGCAGCGCAGTCGAGACCTGACGCTCGCGCGCCTTCGGCTTCCACGCCTGTTTGCCGAGTGCCTCCATGGCGGCGCGGCGGCGGGCGAGTTCCTCGTCGCTGATCGCGAGCTGGATTGAGCGCTTCGGGATGTTGATCTCGATGCGGTCGCCTTCCTCGATCAGACCGATAGCGCCACCTTCCGCCGCTTCCGGCGACATATGGCCGATGGACAGGCCGGACGTGCCGCCCGAAAAGCGGCCATCGGTGATCAGCGCGCAGGCTTTGCCCAGTCCCTTCGATTTGATGTAGCTCGTCGGGTAGAGCATTTCCTGCATGCCCGGACCGCCACGCGGGCCTTCATAGCGGATGACGACGACATCGCCCGCCTTGATCTTGCCGCGCAGAATGGCGTCCACCGCCTCGTCCTGGCTTTCAAACACGCGGGCCGGGCCGGAGAAGATATGAATGCTTTCGTCCACGCCCGCCGTTTTCACGATGCAGCCATCGAGCGCGATATTGCCGCTCAGCACGGCAAGGCCGCCGTCCTTCGAGAAGGCGTGGTCGGCGTCGCGGATGACGCCCTTGGCGCGGTCGGTGTCGAGATCGTCCCAGCGACGGTCCTGGCTGAAGGCTGTCTGCGTCGGCACGCCGCCGGGTGCCGCCAGGTAGAATTTGCGCACGCTTTCGGCGTCGGAGCGGCTGATATCCCAGCGGTTGAGCGCATCGGCCATGGTCGGCGCATGGACGGTCGGCGTGTCGGTGTGCAGAAGGCCTGCTTTGTCGAGCTGGCCGAGGATCGACATAATGCCGCCGGCGCGATGCACGTCTTCAATATGCACATCGGCAATGGCGGGCGCAACTTTGCAGAGCACCGGCACCTTGCGCGACAGGCGGTCGATGTCCTCCATCGTGAAGTCGATGCCGCCCTCGTAAGCGGCGGCAAGGATGTGCAGCACGGTGTTGGTTGAGCCGCCCATGGAAATGTCGAGCGTCATGGCGTTTTCAAACGCCTTGAAATTCGCAACATTGCGCGGCAGGACGCTCTCGTCATTCTGCTCGTAATAGCGACGCGCAATATCGACAATGAGATGCCCCGCCTCGATAAAGAGACGCTTGCGGTCGGCATGGGTGGCGAGCGTCGTGCCATTGCCGGGCAATGACAGGCCAAGCGCCTCAGTGAGGCAATTCATCGAATTGGCGGTGAACATGCCCGAGCAGGAGCCGCAGGTCGGGCAGGCCGAGCGCTCGATGGTCTCGACTTCGGCGTCCGAATATTTGTCGTCGGCGGCGGCGACCATGGCATCGATCAGGTCGATCTTTTTGGTGGCGCCTTCGTGGATATATTTGCCGGCTTCCATCGGGCCGCCCGACACGAAAACGGCCGGAATATTGAGGCGCATGGCGGCCATCAGCATGCCGGGCGTGATCTTGTCGCAATTGGAAATGCAGACGAGAGCGTCGGCGCAATGGGCATTGGCCATATATTCGACCGCATCGGCGATCACTTCGCGCGAGGGCAGGCTGTAGAGCATGCCGCCATGGCCCATGGCGATGCCGTCGTCCACCGCAATCGTATTGAATTCCTTGGCGACACCGCCCGCCTTTTCGATCTCGCGGGCAACCAGCTGGCCCAGATCCTTCAGATGAACGTGGCCGGGCACGAATTGGGTGAAGCTATTGGCCACCGCAATGATCGGCTTGCCGAAATCTTCATCCTTCATGCCGGTGGCGCGCCAGAGGCCGCGCGCTCCGGCCATATTGCGGCCATGGGTGGTGGTGCGGGAACGATAAACAGGCATGGAGCTCACCGGATTCAGCGAAAAGGCGGGAGGCGCTTTGCTGGCGCCCCGGCCGGTCGAGGAGAGATAAAGGACGATCCCGACAAGGTCAAAACGCACGCGCGTGATGGCGTGAACTCTCATCCCTCCCGCCGGTTTGAACCTTCGGGCTGGTTGGAGGAGGCATGATGAGGATGAATCCAGCAATGGGGTTGCTCGCAGCCTTGGCCATTCTGCCAGCGACCGGCCTTGCGGCCGATCCGGCCCATGTCGGGCGCCATCACGGATATGGCCACGGGCCGGGGTGGGGCGTTCATTACGGGCCGGGCCCGGCTTATGTCGGGCACCATTATGGTGGGCCGACACGGGCCGCCTGGGCCCATCGCCATGGCTGGGGGCAATATGCGCCGGGCTATTTCAGCTCCAGTGCTGTAGCCGTTGGTTCTTTCGTCTGCCGGCGTGATCCGGCCTATCGAATGGATCCGCGCTGTTAGGCGTCAAAATCGCCTGATTGCCCAAGCTATGGCCAATCTGTGCCCGCCCTGCAGGCGGGACGGGCACGTGCGGCCCGCAAATCCCCCGCCCGCCCAATTGGCTCGTCTTTTGCTCAGCACTCATCACCTGCCGGACTTTCTGGAAGCTCGTCCGGCGGCTCGCCCCTTTGGGCGTTTCCTCCCTGACTTGCCCGCTCCTCTTCGGGGGAGCGGGTTTTTCTTGCGGCCTGCAGGGAGCCCGAAGACTTCTGCTGCGACGCATGCGCTGCCGATTATCGGGACCGTCGTCGCCACCATCCTGCCATTTGTGAATTGATACTCATGTTGCGTTCGCATGCAGCGAGCAACGGAAACCTTGGCTTGGATGCTGCGTTGTCAAGCGGGGCTGTAACCGCAAGCATCTGCTGCGAAGCGTTGCAGGCACCATTCGGATCGAGGATGGGATATGACCTTTGCGCAAGATCTCCTGACCCGATATTCGGAAAATTTTCAGAACCGACGCGAAATCGAAATGTCGGTGCCCGAATATCTCGAACTCTGCCGGAATGATTCCATGGCCTTTGCAAGTGCGCCCGAGCGCATTCTTGCAGCTATTGGCGAGCCGGTGATTGTCGATACCAGCAAGGATGCCCGGCTTGGGAGAATCTTTTCCAATCGTTCTATTCGAACCTATCCGGCCTTTGCCGAATTTTTCGGAATGGAAGATACGGTTGAACGCATTGTCGCTTTCTTTCGTCATGCCGCTCAGGGGCTCGAGGAACGCAAGCAGATTCTTTATCTGCTTGGCCCTGTGGGTGGCGGCAAATCCTCACTGGCTGAACGATTGAAAGCGCTGATGGAGGCCAAGCCCATTTATGTGCTGAAGGCCGGCCAAGAGATCAGCCCCGTTTTTGAATCCCCGCTTGGCCTGTTCGATCCTGAGATCATGGGCGCAGAGCTGGAGGAGAGGTTCAACATTCCGCGCCGTCGGCTCAGCGGTCTCATGTCGCCCTGGTGCTTGAAGCGGCTGGATGAATTTGGTGGCGATATTACGCAGTTCAAGGTGGTCAAGCTCCTGCCCTCGCGCCTGCGCCAGATTGCAGTTGCAAAAACGGAGCCTGGCGATGAGAACAACCAGGATATTTCCTCGCTTGTCGGAAAGGTCGATATTCGCAAGCTTGAAATGCTCGCCCAAAACGATCCTGATGCCTATTCCTATTCAGGCGGGCTCAATCGCGCCAATCAGGGCATTCTTGAATTCGTTGAAATGTTCAAGGCGCCGATCAAAATGCTGCATCCCTTGCTGACGGCAACGCAGGAGGGCAATTACATCGGCACAGAAAATATCGGCGCCATTCCTTTTGCCGGCATCATTCTGGCCCATTCCAATGAGAGCGAATGGCAGGCTTTTCGGACCAATAAAAACAATGAGGCTTTTCTCGATCGCATTTACCTCATCAAAGTGCCCTATTGCCTGAGGAGCACTGAAGAGCAGAAAATCTACGAAAAGCTCATTCGTGGATCCGAACTCTCCAATGCGCCCTGCGCACCGGCGACACTTGAAATGCTCGCGCGCTTTTCCGTTTTGTCGCGCCTGAGGCTGCATGAAAACTCATCCATGTTTTCCAAGCTGCGCGTTTATGATGGGGAGAGCATTCGCGAGACCGATCCGCGCGCGCGATCTTTGCAAGAATATAAAGATGCTGCAGGCCCCGATGAAGGCATGGACGGCATATCGACACGCTTTGCCTTCAAGGTTCTGGCGGCTGCTTTCAATCATGATTCTGTCGAGATTGGCGCAGATCCAGTTCACCTCATGTTCGTGCTCGAACAGGCTATCCGGCGCGATCAGCTGCCACCCGATATTGAAAAGCGTTATATTGAATTTATCAAGGCGGAGCTTGCGCCCCGTTATGCTGAATTCATTGGGCACGAGATACAGAAAGCCTATCTCGAGAGCTATCACGATTATGGACAGAATCTCTTTGATCGTTATGTCGATTATGCCGATGCCTGGATCGAGGATCTGGACTTCAAAGATCCTGACACCGGCCAATTGCTCGATCGCGAATTGCTCAATCAGGAATTGACCAAGATCGAAAAGCCTGCGGGCATCGCCAACCCCAAGGACTTTCGCAATGAAGTGGTCAAGTTTGCGCTGCGTTCGCGCGCCGCCCATGGCGGTCGGAATCCCTCCTGGACGAGTTATGAGAAAATCCGCGAAGTCATCGAGCGTCGAATGTTCAGCCAGGTTGAAGATCTTTTGCCGGTCATTTCCTTCGGCTCCAAGAAGGATGGCGAGACGGAGAAAAAACATTCGGATTTTGTGATTCGCATGGCCGCGCGCGGATATACCGAACGTCAGGTCCGCAGACTCGTTGAATGGTACATGCGGGTGAAGCAATCCGCCTGACGGAGATGCTGGATGTATGTCATTGATCGTCGCCTGAATCCGTCAGGCAAAAGCTTGCCGAACCGGCAGCGATTCCTGCGGCGTGCGGGCGCAATCCTGCGCGAGGCCGTGCGGAATGTGTCTGCTTCTCGCCCGATCCGTGACATGGGCGAGGGTGGCACTGTCATCATTCCGGCGCGCGGGATTGATGAGCCGTCCTTCCGGACCGGGCGTGAGGGCGTGCATGGTCGCGTTCTGCCTGGCAACAGGGAATTTCTGGAAGGCGATCGCATTGCGCGCCCGCGCAGTGGCGGCTCTGGCAAAGGCAAGGGCGCCGGCATCGGATCTGGAGAGGGCGGCGGCGGTGAAGATGAATTCAAGGTCGCGCTGTCGGCTGATGAATTTCTGAGCCTTTTTCTGGAAGATCTCGAATTGCCCGATTTGGAGCGACGCAAATTGTCGCAAACCGAGAGCATGGGCCTGCGCCGAGCAGGTTTTCAGCGCAGCGGATCGCCCGCCAATCTGGCTGTTTCCCGAACCATGCAAAATGCATTGTCGCGACGTATGGCTTTGCACCGACCCAAGCGGGGAGAGCTGGAAAAATTGCAGCTTGCCCTGCGCCAATGCGAAGAAGACGGCAATGATGTGGGCGCAAAGCAGCTGCGCCTCTTGATTGAAACGCATAGGCAACGCAGCCGCGCCATTCCCTATATCGATCCGATCGACATACGCTATCGCCGCTATGAGCCCTCGCCGCGCCCCATCGCGCAAGCAGTCATGTTCTGCATCATGGATGTGTCAGGTTCGATGACCGAGCATATGAAAGATATGGCGAAACGCTTCTTCATATTGCTCTATGTCTTTTTGCAAAGACGCTACAAACAGGTGGAGCTGGTTTTCATCCGGCACACGGATGAGGCCAAGGAAGTCGACGAGAAAACCTTCTTTGAAAGCCGCGAGACTGGCGGCACGCGCGTCTCTTCTGCACTTGAGGAGGCATTGAAAATTGTCGGCGAGCGCTATCCGGTCGGAGATTGGAATATTTACATTGCCCAGGCTTCCGATGGCGATAATGAATCTGGCGACAATGAGCGCACGACCGGGTTGATGCGCGATGGATTGCTGCCGCTGTGTCAATATTACGCCTATCTCGAGGTCGATGAGCCCCATAGCGACATGCCCATGTCGAGCCTGTGGAAGACCTATGACAATCTCGCTCCCGGCCCCGCCATGCGTCGCGTCACATTGCGTCAGGAAATCTATCCGGTGTTTCGCGAATTGTTCAGGCGACGCAAGCAATCTCTGGAGGCAGGACAGGCATGAGCGCTCTCCTCTTCGAAGGGGCCGACTGGAGTTTCGATACGATCCAGCGCATTCATGATCGCGTCGAAGAAATTGCGCTCTCAGAATTGCGGCTCAATGTCTACCCAAACCAGATTGAGGTGATCACATCTGAGCAAATGCTGGATGCCTATGCGGCATCCGGCATGCCTATTCATTACGCCCACTGGTCTTTCGGGAAACGCTTCGTCCAGCATGAGGGTTTTTATCGCAAGGGCTATAGCGATCTTGCTTATGAGCTTGTCATCAATTCCAGTCCGTGTATTTCCTATGTGATGGAAGGCAATTCGGCGCTCATGCAAACGCTTGTCATTGCTCATGCTGCCTTTGGCCATAATCATTTTTTCAAAAACAATAAGGTCTTTCGTGACTGGACCGATGCTGCGGGCATTCTCGATTATCTGCAATATGCCAGAAATTATATCGCGCAATGCGAAGAAGCTTATGGCGAGCGTCATGTTGAGCGTTTGCTCGATGCTGCCCATGCATTGATGAGCTATGGCGTGCATCGCTCTGCGCGGCGCCGCAAAACCGACTTCAAGACGGAGCAGGCGCGCGCCAAGCAAAGGCGCGACCATGACGAGCGCATGTATCATGAGCTTTGGGAGACATTGCCGGGTGGTGCGCCAAAATCCAATCTGCGCACCCGTGGCGAGAGCCTTTCAGCCATTCTTGAATTGCCGCAGGAGAATATCCTCTATTTCCTGGAAAAAACTGCGCCGCGGCTGGCGCCCTGGCAGCGCGAGATTTTGCGGATCGTGCGGCTGATGGCGCAGTATTTCCATCCGCAAAGACTGACTAAAGTGATGAATGAGGGCGTTGCCACTTATGTGCATTACAAAATCATGAACCGTCTTCATGAGAGCGGAAATATTTCAGATGGGGCCTATTTCGAGTTTCTGGCGTCACACACCAATGTTGTGTTTCAGCCGTCATTTGACGATCGACGTTTTTCCGGCATCAATCCTTATGCTCTGGGCTTTTCCATGATGCAGGATCTTGAGCGCATCTGTGTGCAGCCATCGGCTGAAGATCGGGAATGGTTTCCTGATATTGCTGGTTGCAATGATCCTGTGCCGGTCTTGCATGACATATGGGCCAATTATCGAGACGAGAATTTTATCGCTCAATTTCTGTCGCCGCGCGTCATGCGTGAGTGGCGCCTGTTTCAGCTCATCGACGATCCGGCCGAATCAAGTTTGAAAGTGGAGGCCATCCACGATGAGCGTGGTTATCGTCGTATTCGTCGTGCGCTTGCACGCGAATATGATGTTGGTCATAGCGATCCCCAGATTGAAGTCGCTGCCGTCGATCTGGAGGGTGACCGACGGCTGATCCTGCATCATACAGTAAGGCACGGCAGGCTGCTTGCGTCGCGTGAGGCCAGCGAAGTGTTGGCCTATCTTGCCGACCTCTGGGGCTATCCGGTTTTGCTGCGCGAGATTGACGAGCATGGCAGAGGCATGCGCGAGCACGCCGCTGAACCACGCATACATCATTTCGACGCGTGAAGGCTGTCGTTCAGGCTGTCTGAACGCGCAGCCTGCCCGCTGCAGATTCCGATGTCAGCCAGCCCGAGATGGTGCGCCATTCGCGTGAAAGTGTGCCCAGTCCGACAAAAAGGGAGAAATGGCCGCAGGGGGCAACGAGCATGCGCATGCGCGACTTTGCTGTGCCGACTTTTTCAAGAACAGCAAGGGCCTGTTCCTTCGGGACGATTTCATCCCGTGCCCCGCAAAGGACAAACATGGGCGCGCAAATGCATGACAGATCGATGGCTTGTCCAAGCGCCTTGAAAAGTCCCAAAGCCAATTCATTGCGATCAAAAATGCCGGCAATCAATTCGCGTGTATAGCGACCCGGCAGATCGAGGTTTTTGCGGGTCCAGTTTTCATAAGCGGCAATAGCATCGAGATCGCTGCGCGCGAATGAAGCTGGATTGCGCTGCATTGTATCGATGGCGGCACGCTCGTGGCCTTGCGCCGAGCCCATCAGTCCAAGCCATTGCCCGCCATTCACGACTTCATCTTCAGGCAACATCTGGGCATTTGCGCTCACCTTCCTGGCAATCCGGGCCATGGGAGATGATTTGGCCGTGATATCCACCGGCGTTCCAGCAAGAACAAGGCGGCGGATTTTATTCGGGAAGCGAGCCGCAAGAATGAGTGCAAGCAGGCCGCCCTGACAAAGGCCGACGACATCGACATCGCCGCCAATGTCATCAAGGGCGACATTGAGATCGGCAAGATAAGTATCGACGGAGAAAAACCGCATGTCGGGTGAGGCTGAGCGCCAGTCGGTGACGAAGACTGGAGCTTTGCTTTCGCCAAGAATCGACACAAGCGAATGGCCGCGCATCAGATCGACAAAAGATGCGTCATGAACCGTCAGCGGAGCAATCAGGAGAATCGCACGCCCGCCATTCTTGCGGCTTGTACCAAAACGGCGCAGGCGCATGGTAGGAAGTTCGCCGACAATTTCATTTTTCGATTGGAAGGCTGGGGCTTTATCAGTCGATGTTTTCAGGCATTCAGAGAGCTGTTTCAGCCAAATTGCGCCGCTGTTACGTGCTTCTGATTTATCATTGTCGTTGCAATTTTTTTGTCCAAGACGATTTAAAAAATCCATAGGTAAAACTCCTGATCAATCAGGTCGAGTTTCACCCCCCAGCAATATCGCCCTTGCAAGCAGATTTAGCGAAGCTCTCTTGTTGGTGCAAGAAAGCTTCGCTTAAAGATTCAATTCTCGTGATGATTTTCATCTCACGTGTGGAGATTGCGCATCATTCTGCTGCTGCAGGCTGTGACTTCGCTGTTTGCATCATATGCCAGAGGCGTCCCGGTGTTGCTGGCATCGGGACATCCTTGATGCCGTAAATGCTCAAGGCATTGGCCAGCGCATTGGCAACAGCAGGAAGTGCGCCGACGCAACCAGCTTCACCTGCGCCTTTAACACCAAGCGGATTGGTTTTCGTCGGCACAGGATTGCTCTTCACTTCGATCGGGCAGAAATTATCCGCCTTCGGCATGGCGTAATCCATGAAGGAGCCGGCCAGCAATTCGCCGCTTTCAGGATCGTAAGTGAGATCTTCCATCAGCATCTGGCCGACGCCTTGCGAAACGCCGCCGTGGATCTGGCCCTTGAGCAGAAGCGGGTTGAGCACAGTGCCGACATCATCGACGACATTGTAGCGAACAATATCGACCTTGCCCGTTTCCTCATCGATCTCGAGTTCGCAGACATGGCTGCCGTTTGGATAATTCATGAGATCATTGGCATAGACAGCGCTGGCAATGAGGCCGACTTCCATGCCTTCGGGAAGATTTTTGGGATTGGTCGAGCCGCGCGCGACTTCGCTGATCGTCAGGCTCTTGTTGGTGTTGCGGCCGGTAAAGATACCTTCCTTGAAATCGATCGCATCGTCGCCCAGCATTTTGGCGGCGATTTTCGTTGCTTTGTCGACGATCTTTTCCGCAGCCAGATGGAGCGCAGAGCCGCCGACCGTGGCCGTGCGCGAGCCGCCTGTGCCCTCGCCGAAGAACACGGCATCCGTGTCGCCCTGCACATAATGCACCTCGTCGGGCTTCATGCCCAAACGATCGCAGACGAGCTGTTTGAAGACGGTTTCATGTCCCTGGCCTTGCGTCACCGCGCCAGAAAGAATGGTCACCGTGCCGGAGCGATCGAAGCGGATTTCTGCGCCTTCAAAACCGGGAGCAGCAGCTTTTTCGATCGAATTGGACAGGCCGATGCCGCGCAGCTTGCCGCGCTTGCGCGCCTCAATGCGGCGCGCCTCAAAGCCTTTCCAGTCTGCCATTTCAAGAACGAGATCCATTCCCTTTTCGAACTCGCCTGAATCATAGGTGAATTTCAGCGGCGTCTTGTAGGGAAGGGCGCTTGGCGGAATGAGATTGATGCGGCGGATTTCAACCGGATCCATCTTCAGTTCCAGGGCCGCCAAATCGATAATGCGCTCGATCACATAGGCAGCTTCAGGCCGGCCATTGCCGCGATAGGGGCGCATCGGATTTGTATTGGTGAAGACGGCGGTCACATCGACATGAATGGCAGGGGTCATATAGACGCCCGCCAGCGTGCCGAGATTGGAAGTGGCGCCGCCATCGCCGCCCGGCTGCAGATAGGCGCCGACATTGGCGACAGTCTTCACATGCAGGCCGAGAAACTTGCCGTTTTTGTCCAGCGCCAGAGCGGCTTCGGTGACATTGTCGCGCGCCTGCGCGTCGGAGAGAAAAGCCTCGGAGCGTGTCGAGGTCCATTTGACGGGGCGAGCGACGACTTTGGAGGCAAAGAGCGTCAGAGCCACTTCATTATAGACACCCGACTTCATGCCGAAGGAGCCGCCAATATCGCCGGCGATTACATGCACTTTGCTTTCAGGCACGCGCAGGGTTTTGGCGAGCTGGCCGCGATAATGGATCGCGCGCTGCAGCGTCGTGTGGATCGTATAGCGATCAGCGAAAGGATCGTAATAGCCGACGCAGGCGCGCGGCTCCATCGTCGCCGCAGTGATGCGGTTGATGACGAATTTATGCCGGACGATACGGTCGGCTTTGGCGAAAGCGGCTTCCGTCGCTTCTTTGTTTCCTTCGAGATGGACGAAGGAAATATTGTTGACGCAATC
>CANHAW010000024.1 GCA_947458675.1 Beijerinckiaceae bacterium | reverse complement strand
ATAGTGCCTGCGATGCTCAGGAGTGCTTCGTGAAATCGAACCAAACACCACGGCGGATCGGAATTCTGGGGCTTGTCGCCCTGGCTGGCCTCGCTCTCGCAGCCTGCGGACGCAAAGGCGACCTCGAGCCACCGCCCGGCTCGCTGGCTGCACCGGAGCAAACCGATGACAATCGCATCGGAACGGCAACGGCCACCGACGGCTCAGCCCCTGTTCGTCGCGGCAGGATCGTGCCGCCGCGCGAACCTTTCATTCTCGACCGAATCCTCTGAGGCGGAACATCCATGCGTCATTTCGAATATCGCGGCGGCGTCTTTCACGCCGAGGATGTGAATCTGCATGATATTGCCCGCAACGTCGGCACACCATTTTATTGCTATTCCCGCGCGACGCTGACGCGTCATTACCGCGTTTTTTCGCAAGCGCTCGCAGGTCTTGATGCGCTGGTCTGCTTTGCGATGAAGTCCAATTCCAATCAGGCCGTGCTGAAAGTTTTCGCATCCTTGGGCGCTGGCATGGATGTCGTTTCAGAAGGCGAATTGCGACGGGCGCTTGCAGCGGGCGTTCCAGGGGAGCGCATTACATTTTCTGGCGTCGGCAAAACGGCTCGTGAGATTGAATGCGCTCTCGATGCCGGGATTCTGTGCTTCAATGTCGAATCGGAACCAGAGCTCGACGCAATATCGGAAATTGCAGCAAAGCGGGGAGAAAAGGCGCCGATCTCGATCCGCGTCAACCCCGATGTCGATGCCCGCACACATGCAAAAATCTCGACCGGAAAATCAGAAAACAAATTCGGCATTCCGATTTCGCGCGCCCGCAGCGTTTATGCGCATGCAGCGAAACTGCCGGGCATTCATGTCAGCGGTGTCGACATGCATATCGGTTCGCAGATCACCGATCTTCAACCATTCGACGATGCTTTCGCACTTCTTTCCGACTTCGTTGCGGTTTTGCGCACTGACGGTCACAAAATCGATCACGTCGACCTTGGCGGCGGACTGGGGATTCCTTACCGCGCGTCCGATGATCCTGCGAGCTATCATCCGGAACGATATGCAGAGATCGTCCGCAAGCATGCCGGCAAGCTCGGCTGCAAACTGGTCTTCGAACCGGGTCGCCTGTTGGTCGGCAATGCCGGCATTCTCGTGACCGAAGTGATCTATGTGAAACATGGCGAGGGCAAACAATTTGTCATCGTCGATGCTGCCATGAACGATCTCATCCGGCCTACGCTTTATGAAGCTCATCATGACGTCATGCCGGTGCGGCAAGATGCAGGGCGCCCAACAATCCGGGCAGATATTGTCGGGCCTGTCTGCGAAACCGGCGATTATCTGGCTCTGGGCCGCGACATGGCGGAGCCGCAGCCTGGCGAATTGCTCGCGATCATGTCGGCGGGCGCTTATGGAGCCGTGCAGGCCGGGACATATAATTCGCGCCTTTTGGTGCCTGAAGTTCTTGTCGATGGAGATCAATGGGCGGTCATCCGACCGCGCGGCTCTTACGAGGAGTTGATCGGTCTGGACAAGATTCCGCCTTGGCTTGCGTGAATGATCGGTTTTCGGCCGGTTTGCGGACTGGAATGCGCGCACAGGCGTGCTAGCTTTCTCTTATCGAAATGCGGGAGAGCCACGTGGTCTGGCGGTTGGGATCCAGCGGGACGCAAGAGCATCAAGTCGGCCTGAAGGCACGGCTTGATCTCCTGATTCGTCAGGCGGGAACCGTCATGGCCTGGGAGCGGCTATGGCCAGCCATCGCCCTGATTCTTTCGCTTTTCGGGCTATTTCTGGCTGTGTCATGGGCCGGCCTCTGGATGGTCTCGCCGCCCTGGCTCCGCATTTCTGGCGTTGCTGTTTTCGGGCTGCTGTTGGCGGGGGCCCTCCTCAATCTGGCGAGGTTGAAATGGCCGGATCGGCGCGAGAGCCTGGCGCGGCTCGATCGCGATTCCGGCTTTCGACACCGGCCGGCCAGTACGCTGGACGACAGGCTGGCAAATGACGGCGATGACCAAGCCACCCGCGCACTTTGGGGCCTGCACCTCAGCCGGACCGAAAAGGACGTGTCCGGCATCCGCCTGCGCAGCCCGGCACCCCGCCTGGTCGAGCGCGACCGATACGCCCTGCGGGCTTCTATCCTGCTGGCTCTCGTCGCAACCGCCTTTGTGGCGGGACCGGAAAAATATCCACGTGTTCTGGCGGCTTTCGATTGGCGCGAGGCCCCCACTGCAACGCAGACCTTCCGGCTGGACGCTTGGATCGACCCCCCGCCCTATACGGGACGGCCTCCTGTTGTCCTCAATGTCGGCGGCGAAAAAGCTCAAGCCGACAGAACGCCAATTCGTGCGCCCGCTGGCTCGATCGTGATCGTTCGGGCGTCCAACGGCTCTGGAATCACACCAAACGTATCGGGCGGATTGCAACGCGCCACAGACGACACAGCTGCCGGAGCCAAGCCGGGCTCAACGGAAGAAACGCGTTACACCCTTCGCGACAATGGGCGACTGACGCTGAAACGCGCTTCCACAATCGTGTCCGAATTTGAAATTGTCTCGATCCCCGATCAGCCACCGAAAATCTCTTTGCGCGGCGAGCCGAAAAGTTCGAGCCGCGGCGCCTTGACCCTCGGCTATGCGGTTCAGGATGATTATGGAATCATCGGTGCAGAAGCGACGTTCGAAAAGCCAATGATCAATGGTCGCGTCGTCGCCGGCCGCTCCTTGGTTGAGCCGCCGAAAATGATTCTTTCGCTGCCCGCTTCGCCAGGTGGACTGGGCGAAGGCGAAACGACCGGCGATCTTTCGGAGCATCCTTGGGCTGGTGCGCGCGTCACGATGAAACTCGTCGCGCGCGACGAAGGCGGCAATGAGGGTCAGAGCGAACCTTTCGAATTAACGCTGCCGCAGAGAGCTTTTGTAAAGCCTCTGGCGCGTGCGCTTGTTGAACAAAGGCGCAATCTCATCCTTGCTCCCGACGATCGACGGCGCGTGCAATTGGCGATGGACACGCTGATGTTCGCGCCCGAAGAATTTTCGATACCTGGCGGGATTTATCTGGGATTGCGCACGATCTCTCAACGCCTGCGCTTGGCCCAGAGCGATTCCGATCTCATCAGTGTTGCGGAATTGATGTGGGAAATGGCGCTGCGTCTTGAAGACGGCGATCTCTCGCAGGCGGAACGCGACCTTCGTGCCGCGCAACAGCAATTACGGGAAGCGCTCGATCGCGGCGCAACGCCTGAGGAGCTGAAGCGGCTCATGAATCAATTGCGAGCAGCGCTCGACAAGTTTGTTCAAGAGCTTGCCGAACAAATGTTGCGCGATCGTCCGAATGCGGAACGGCAACAAGATCCAAACGACAGAACGCTCACAATTACACCGCGAGATCTGCAGGCGCTGCTCGACCGCATGGAAGAAATGGCCCGCAACGGGAATACCGCAGATGCGCAACGCATGCTCGACCAGCTGCAGCGCCTGATGGAAAATCTGCAAAATGCCCAGCGCCGCAATCAACAGAACCAGATGTCGCGCGAAATGAACCGGGCGCTGAGCGAACTTGATCGCCTGACGCGCGAGCAGCAGCAATTGCGTGACGAAACTTTTCAGGACCGTCAGCGCCAAAACAGACGCGGGCCGAATGGGGAAGAGGCCGACGAGGAAGGCCAATCTGCTGAAGGGCAGCAGCAGCGCCAACAGGACCTCCAACGCCGTCAGGAAGCGCTGCGCCAGCGGCTTGAGGATCTCCAGCGCCGGATGAAACAATTCGGCATGAAAGGCGAACAGGGCTTCGAAGAGGCCGAGGGAGCCATGCGCGAGGCCGAGCAGGGTCTGGCCGAAGGCAATCCCTCGGGCAATGACCGGGCGGTCGATTCTCAAGGGCGCGCCCTGGAAGCCCTGCGAAAAGGCGCTCAGTCCATGGCCCAACAGATGCAGCAGCAGGGCCAGCAAGGCGAAGGGCAGGCCGGCCCCGGCCCTGGCCCTGGCGAGCCAAACGGTCCTATGCGGGAGGGGCGGAACACGGCAGATCCAGATCCGCTCGGGCGCGAGTCTCGCGATCGGACCTATAATCCGCAGAGCCGCTACGATCCGCTTGGCGCCCCAGCATCAGAACGGGCGCAGCGCGTTCTTGAAGAATTGCGCAAGCGCCTTGGCGATACATCTCGCCCGCGCGAAGAAATCGATTATCTGGAGCGGCTGCTACGCCGATATTGAGCTTTTCCTCTAGCCGCACCCTTGCCGGAGCCCTGACTGCGTTCTACTTGCGAACAAGCTTTCCGGTCGGGGAATGCATAAGCAGGATCTCATGCCCATTACCTTCTCGAATTACCTCGTCGCCGGTGCCGCCGGCGCTGTCGCAATCGTACTTCTGCTCGGCCTCGTGAATATGATGCGCGGCGGCAGTGCAAATATGTCGCAGAAATTGATGCGCTGGCGTGTAGGACTGCAATTTGTCGCCGTGATCATCATCATGATCGTTCTCTGGCTGCGCGGCTGACGGGAGTTTCGAACATGGTGGTACTCAACCGGATTTACACACGCACGGGCGACAATGGCTCGACGGCCCTGGGCACAGGCGAGCGCCGGCCAAAATATGACCTGCGCGTAGAGGCCTATGGCACAGTGGACGAGACCAATGCAGCGCTCGGCCTGGCGCGGATCGCAACAGCCCCGCTCGACCAAAAGCTCGACGCCATGCTCGGACGCATTCAAAATGATCTCTTCGACCTCGGAGCCGATCTTTGCACTCCCGACAAGGGGGAAAAGCTCGCCTGGGAGCCGTTGCGAATTCTTGAGAGCCAGGTTGAACGGATCGAACGGGAAATAGACGAGCTCAATGCAGAGCTGGAGCCGCTCAAGTCTTTCGTCCTGCCCGGCGGCTCGCAGGCTGCTGCTGCGCTTCACCTTGCACGAACGATCAGCCGGCGAGCCGAAAGACTCATGGTGGCCCTGGCTGCCCAGCCGGACGAAAAGGTCGGCGAGCCGGCGCTCAAATATATCAATCGTCTTTCGGATTTCCTTTTTGTAGCATCGCGTTACGCCAATAAGAGCGGCGCCGGCGATGTCCTTTGGGTGCCGGGTCAGAACCGCTGAAAACTGCGTTTTGGCAGCGCAGCAAAGAATTGACTCGGTCTGGAGCGGCAAGTACCAAAAAGGCCATCACGAGCGCAGCTTTTCATCCGATATGACGCGCCGCCTCCAGCCGTGCAGGCTCAGGGAGCCCGAACATGAAAATCCTCGTTCCCGTCAAGCGGGTTGTCGATTACAACGTCAAGATCAGGGTGAAGCCCGACGGATCAGGCGTTGAACTCGCCAACGTCAAAATGTCGATGAACCCCTTTGACGAGATTGCCGTCGAGGAGGCTCTCCGGCTCAAAGAAGCTGGAAAAGCAACTGAAATCATTGTCGTTTCGATCGGCCCGGCGCAAGCCGCCGACACGATCAGGACCGGCCTTGCCATGGGCGCGGACCGCGGCATTCTGGTCAAGCAGGAGGCGGGCGTCGAGCCGCTCGCAGTCGCGAAAATCCTGAAAGCCATTGTCGAGGCCGAGGCTCCGGGCCTCGTCATTATGGGCAAACAAGCCATTGATGATGATTGCAACCAGACGGGCCAAATGCTCGCTGCCCTGCTTGGATGGGGACAGGGGACTTTCGCCTCCAAGGTTGAGCTCGGCGAAAAAAGCGTCGATGTGACGCGCGAAGTCGATGGCGGACTCCAGACCGTTACCTTGCAGCTTCCGGCAATCGTCACCACAGATTTGCGGCTCAATGAGCCGCGCTATGCTTCCCTTCCCAACATTATGAAGGCGAAGAAAAAACCAATCGACGAAAAATCACCGGCCGATTTCGGCGTGGATGTTTCGCCGCGGCTCAAGGTGATCAAGACCTCCGAACCGGCCAGCCGAAAGGCGGGCGTGAAGGTCGCCGATGTCGCCGAGCTCGTAGCTAAACTCAAAAACGAAGCGGGAGTGCTGTAATGACGACGCTGCTCCTTGCCGATCTTGCAAACGGAAAACTGGGCGAAGCAACAGCCAAAGCGCTCACCGCCGCCCGTGCTCTTGGCGGCCCGGTTCACATATTGGTTGCTGGCACGCAGGCGAGCGAAGCCGCCCAGTCTGCGGCCATGCTGGAGGGCGTGGAAAAAGTCTTGCTGGCGGATGCTGAGGTCTTCGCCCACGGGCTTGCCGAACCTCTCGCTGCGCTCATGGTCAAGCTGGCAGGACCCTATGAGGCGATTGTGGCCGCCGCCACAACAACCGGCAAAAATGTCATGCCTCGCGTTGCCGCCCTTCTGGACGTGATGCAAATATCCGAAATAACGAAAGTCATTTCGCCGGATGTTTTTGAGCGCCCCATCTATGCGGGCAATGCCATACAGACCGTTCAATCGACCGACCCCAAAAAGGTCATCACGATCCGTACTTCGACCTTTGCCGCCACGGGACAGGGAGAATCTGCTTCTATCGAGGCGATCGCACCCGCCGATTACCCTCAAAACTCCGCTTTCAAGGGTGAGGCTCTGGCTGTCAGCGACCGCCCCGAATTGACCTCGGCGAAGATAATCGTGTCTGGCGGGCGCGCCATGCAAAGCGCGGAAAATTTCAAAACCTATCTCGAGCCCATGGCCGACCGCCTCGGTGCGGCCGTGGGGGCATCGAGAGCCGCTGTCGATGCGGGCTTTGCGCCCAATGATTGGCAAGTCGGACAAACAGGAAAAGTGGTCGCGCCGGATCTTTACATCGCGGTCGGGATTTCAGGAGCTATCCAGCACCTGGCGGGCATGAAGGATTCAAAAGTCATCGTCGCCATCAACAAGGACGAGGACGCGCCGATCTTCCAAGTTGCCGATTATGGGCTTGTGGCGGATCTTTTCGTTGCGATTCCTGCCTTGACTGCTGAATTGGAAAAGAAAGGCTAGCGCCGACTGGACGCGCGCGGAACATAGCCTATGATCGCAAAAGAGACAGTGAGCTGAGCGACGGTAACCTTATGAGCATGGACATTCGTAAACTTGGCGTAATCGGCGCCGGCCAGATGGGCAGCGGCATTGCGCAGGTCAGCGCACAGGCTGGCATCGAAGTCTTGCTCAATGACGTGTCGGAAGATCGCATCAACGCTGGACTGGCCACGATCAATGGCAATTTTGCCAAGCTTCAGGCCAAAGACCAGATCAGCGATGCCGATCGGCGCGCCGCGATGAAGCTGATCCAGCCGGCAGTTGCTTTCGAAGCCTTCGCCGATTGTGATCTCATCATTGAGGCCGCTTCGGAGAATGAAGAGGTCAAACGGAAAATCTTTACGCGGGTCTGCCCCGTGCTGAAGCCAGAGGCTTTGCTCGCCTCCAATACCTCATCCATTTCGATCACCAGGCTTGCATCGGTCACGGACCGGCCGGAACGCTTTATCGGCATTCACTTCATGAATCCGGTCCCGCGCATGCAGCTTGTCGAGCTGATCCGCGGCATTGCAACCGAGGATGCAACCTTCGAATCCTCCCGTCGATTCATTGCACGCCTTGGAAAAACATCGACCGTCTCGGAAGACTTCCCGGCCTTCATCGTCAATCGCATTCTCCTGCCGATGATCAACGAGGCGATCTACACGCTTTATGAGGGTGTGGGTTCTGTCGAGGCAATCGACACCGCCATGCGGCTTGGCGCTAACCACCCGATGGGGCCCTTGCAGCTGGCCGATTTTATCGGGCTCGATACCTGCCTCTCAGTCATGCAGGTGCTTCACGAAGGGCTTGCCGATTCAAAATATCGGCCCTGCCCCCTGCTCGTGAAATATGTCGAAGCCGGCTGGCTTGGCCGCAAGACCCAACGCGGCTTCTATGATTATCGGAGCGGAACCCCTGTCCCGACGCGCTGATCGGGGCTATCCCCGCCTGGTTTCGGAGAATTGGTTTTCACGCCTTCACAAGACTGTCATTCCGACGATAGACTAATCCCGCGTGGGTGATTTGGTCCGGCGCGCCCGGGCCTTCCTAACGAGGGGTTCGGCTTGACGATTCATTTCCAGCCGATGGTTTCGCCGGAAGCATGTCCGGCACTGGTACTCAACGCGGACTTCCGACCGTTGAGCTACTATCCGCTGTCGCTATGGTCCTGGCAGGACGCGATCAAGGCGGTCTTTCTCGATCGGGTCAATATTGTCTCAGAATATGACAAAATGGTTCGAAGTCCGAACTTCGAAATGAAACTCCCCTCAGTCGTCTCGCTCAAGACTTACATCAAGCCGACACGACAACCTGCTTTCACCCGATTCAACGTCTTTCTTCGTGACCGCTTCAGCTGCCAATATTGCTCATCCCACGAAGATTTGACCTTCGACCATGTGATTCCAAGGTCCAAGGGCGGGCTGACCACTTGGGAAAATGTTGTCGCCGCCTGTTCACCCTGCAATCTGCGCAAGAGCGATCGCCTGCCTCATGAAGTGCAAATGTGGCCTGCACACAGGCCTTTTCAACCAAGTGTGAACGACCTGCACCAAAACGGCCGGCTCTTCCCGCCAAATTATCTTCACGAAAGCTGGGTCGATTACCTTTACTGGGATTCAGAGCTCGAGCCCTGAGCACTTGCATGCGGATGGATGCGACTTAAACTGCATTCATGCTTCCGCGCCTTATCATCACATGTGTCGGTCTCGCTTGCGCCAGTGCGGCAGGACTCATTTTTCTGCCTCTTGCTGTTATTTTCGATCCATTGGTGCAATTGCTCACGAGCGATACAGCGGCCGATCATTGGTTTGAGATTCTCTCAGGTGTTCTGACCGATGAAGATCCCGAAGAAGCGATAGAGGCGCTCTTCCACCTTCTGTGGACGATCGGTATGTTGATCTGTGTGTTACCGGTCACAATCGTTGCCTTGATTGGCGGCATTGTCCGCACAGGAAGTTTCGCTTTCTACGCAGGCCTCACAGGGTTCATTGCGGCCGCAGTACCCTGGATTTTGCGAGGAGGTCGGCTCGCCGAACGAAGCGCTTCGATTTCAGCGGCAGAAGCGCATCTAACTGTGATCCTTTTCATCACCGGGGTGATCGCTGGAACAATCTATTGGCTCATTGCAGGACGGGCGCGTTCGAAAGGAAATGAAAAAGGCTGGATGGCGTCCTATCGCAGCGGATAAGCCGCCTCGACGACATAGGGGCCGCCGCCAATCGAATCCCGCGATGAATATAGAACAAAGCGCGACGCTAAAAACTTGCTGGTTTCAAACATGCCACGCGCACCGAGAAAGGTCGCAGCATTGAAGGGCGTTGTGTTTTTCAAGCGCGCCAAAGTTATATGCGGAGTGAATTTGCGGGTTTCGGGGATCATCCCGAGCCGTCTCATCAATGTCTCCTGTTCGGATTGCAACTGACTGAGTGCGGGTGAATCCTGAACATGCGCAACCAAAGCGCGCGGTTTCTCGCCACCTAAAATCGTCAGACCATCGATGATGATCTCAAATGATGCGCGGTCAATCTGATCGAGCGAAAATGCAATTTCGCGCGCCAGAAGATTGTCGATATCGCCGATAAAACGCAAAGTAATATGATAATTTTCAGGCGCGACCCACCGGGCGCCGGGAATGCCGCCCTTTATCAAGGATAATCGGGAAGAAACATGAGCTGGAATTTCAAGCCCCGTAAACAGGCGTGGCATGCGCTTGTTCCTTTCCTGACTTGAGCATTTCCCTTCAGGGCATTGCTTTTTCGAGGAATGATCTGACGCTCGGCAGAATGGATTTGACGATATGTTCAACGCCCATTCGGTTTGGATGTATTCCATCGTCAAGATTCAACGATGCATTGCCAGCAACGCCTTCAAGAAAGAAAGGATAGAGGGGAATGCCGTGTTTGGCTGACAGATCGGGATAAATGGCGTTGAATTTTTCTGTATATTCACGCCCAAGAGAGGCCGAGGCCAGCATTCCTGCAAGCATGACCTTGATGCCTCGTCCCTTCAATCGCGTGATCATTTCATCGAGGGCCTTTTTGGTAATGGCCGGATCAGTGCCTCGCAGCATGTCATTGGCGCCAAGCTCGATGAGGACAGCATGCGTGCCATCAGCCACGGCCCAGTCGAGACGCTCAAGTCCGCCGCGCGCCGTGTCTCCAGAGACGCCAGCATTGACGACCTCAACCGCCATACCCCCCGCCCGCAAAGCCCTCTCAAGGACGCTTGGAAAGGCAGCATTTTGTGGCAGCAGATAACCGGCAGAAAGGCTGTCGCCCAGGACGACAAGCTGCAACGGCTCAGTGGAAGCCCGCGCCGGGCCCGCCATAGTCGCAAACATAAGTGCCGCGGCAACCAGCCGCACCGACCATCGGCATGCGCTCGATAGTGATTGGCGGATTGCAGATCGATGCCCATATGTGATGGGCGGTGCAGCAAGGCTGCGCCAGAATATGCGGAAAAGGTTCATCTCTATGGTCGCACCGGCAATTTCATTGCGTGACGTTCACCTAAGTCTGGGGCGTGGGGCGGCTCGTGTCCATATTCTCAAGGGAATTTCAATCGATATTGCGCGCGGTGAAGCGGTTGGCCTCGTGGGGCCCTCTGGCTCGGGCAAATCGACGCTGCTGATGACCATGGCGGGACTTGAACAGCCCGATTCCGGGTCCATCACCATTGATGGAGAAAATCTGGTTGGCCTCGATGAGGACGCTCTTGCGCGGTTCCGGGGCGCCAAAATTGGAATTGTCTTTCAGTCCTTTCATCTGATCCCGACCATGACCGCCCTTGAGAATGTCTCGATCCCGCTGGAACTGGCAGGATGTCGGGATGCATTTGACCGGGCTGCCGCAGAGCTGGAGCTGGTTGGGCTTGGAAACCGGCTTGGTCACTATCCCTCACAGCTGTCGGGGGGAGAACAGCAGAGGGTCGCGCTGGCCCGAGCCATAGCTCCAAATCCTGCAATTTTGGTGGCAGACGAGCCCACTGGCAATCTGGATGAAAGCACCGGCCAGACAATCGTCGAGCTCATCTTCAAGCTGAAACGCGAGCGTGGATCGACTCTTGTTCTGGTGACACATGACCCCGGCCTGGCAGCGCGATGCGATCGTCAGATTAGGCTGCGATCGGGCGTGATCGACCAGACAATGGCGACGGAGGCGGCTCAATGAATTCGCCTTCGCGCGCGTCGGGTCTTCCGCTGATTTTCAGGCTCGCAGCGCGCGACCTGAAAGGTGGATTCGCTGGGTTTCGCGTGTTTCTGGCCTGCATCGCCCTTGGTGTTGCAGCAATCTCGGGCGTCGGCTCGGTCTCTGAAGGTCTCTCGGACGGATTGGCGCGCGAAAGCCGCACAATTCTCGGCGGCGATGTGTCGCTCACTCTGATCCATCGGCAATTATCCGACGACGAACGGGGATATCTCCTCGAGCGGGGATCATTGTCGACGATTGCAACGATGCGGGCGATGGCACGGCGCAATGATGGGCGCTCTTCCCTCATTGAAGCAAAAGCGATCGGAGCGGATTATCCGTCTGCCGGCCGCCTGATCATTGACCCACCCATCCTGCAGGCAGATGCGCTGAAATTGCGCGATGGCGTCTTTGGTCTCATTGCAGATCCCGCGCTTGCAGCAACGCTCGACATCAAATTGGGTGAGAGCATTCTGATCGGCGAACAGAGATTTGAAATACGCGCCCTCTTGCGTTCAGAGCCAGATAAGCTCGCCGGCGGCGTCGGGTTCGGACCGCGTGTGATTCTTTCAACTGACGCATTGCAGGCAACAGGCTTGCTGCAACCGGGCTCGCT
>CANHAW010000023.1 GCA_947458675.1 Beijerinckiaceae bacterium | reverse complement strand
CTCAGCCGCTGGCCGGCGCGTGTCATAGACGCCGAATGTGCTGATATGGACGAGACGGCGCACGCCGGTAAGCCGGACGCATTCGGCGACATTACGCGTGCCGCCCAGATTGATATCGAAAGCCGCCGACAGCGATTGCTGGACACGCCCGCCGATCAGCCCCGCCGTATGCACGATTGTCTCGGCCTTGTGCTCCTGCACGGCTGCGATCAGGGCGGGCAGGTCGCGGACATCGCCGCGCACGAGAACGGCTCGCCCCGCGCCCAATTTGCGATCGATGAAATCGGCCCGCGGCTCGGGATCGAAAAAGATGATTTTCTCGCCGCGCGCCAAAGCCTCGCGCGCAAATGACGTTCCAATAAGACCCGCACCCGTGACCAGAATTGCCATTTTCCCCCCTTATGCGCTTGAGCGCATGAATTGGCCCTATCTTGTTCGCGCACAAGCCATGACGTCAATGCACCGCCCGCCATTGTGCCCTGCCCCGTGAGCCTTTATCGTCTGCGCGCCAGACAAGAAAAAGGGAGATAATGGCCAATGGCGAGGATATCGCGTCTTGAAAAACATCTGTCCGCCCAGCGCACCGGGCTCATCATGTTCGATGCCCTCAACGGCTATCTGCACCCCCGCGATCCGGCCAAGCAGAAATTCCTTGCCGACCGCAATATCGTGCCAAACCTCGAGCGTCTCCTGCAGGGCGCACGAAAAGTCGGCATGACCGCCTTTTATCCGAGCGGCAAACATGCGCCCGACGGCTCCGATACAGTCGATCGCCTGACCGATACGGATATGGATCTGGGCGCCACCGATGCGCCGGGCGCCGTCACCAAGCCGCGCTTCTACAAAGATTCAAACGATGCCGAAGTCGCGCCCGAACTCACGCCTGCGCCAGGCGATCTGATGGTGCCCAAACATCGCTGGAATTCTTTCTTCCAGACCGATCTTGAATTGCAGCTGCGCGTGCGCGGCATCGACACGATCATCATCTGCGGCGGCTCGACCGATGTCGGCATTGCCTCCACCGTCTTTGCCGCGCGCGATCTCGATTACGGCATTGTCGTCGCCGATGACGCCTGTTTCTCGGCACGCGGCAATAATCATGAATTCTTCATGACCCGCGTGTTTCCGCGCATGGGTCGCGTCATGAAAGTGGATGATATTGTCGCGCTGATGCGCGCCTGAGGAGAAAAAGAAAATGCCGAATATCGAAACCAGATCGATTGTCTGCGACAATGGCATGCCGGCCTTTCTCGCCAAGCCTGAGGGCGCTGGGCGCAAGCCAGTCGTCATTCTCATGCATGAGCGCTACGGACTTGTGGAACACACACGCGACCTCGCCAAACGCTGCGCCGGCGATGGTTTTGTCGTGCTCGCGCCGAATTTTTTCTTTCGCCATCCCGATCAGCCGACGCTGAATTGCGGCGATTCCCGCTATGACATGAGCGATCCGGAATCGATTGAAAATATCGACGCCGCCATGAAGGCACTGGCGCAAGATGCAAATGCCGATATGGAAAATGTCGCTGTTGCCGGCTATTGCCAGACGGGCCGTCATCCGCTGGTCTATGCAGCAGAGCGCAAGATCAAGGCCGCTGTCGTCTGGTATGGTGCGGCTTCCAAGCGCGAATGGAACATCAACGAGCGCCAGCCCAAAAAGCTCGAAGACATGCTCGCCGCGCTCGATTGCCCGGTCTTTGGCGCCTTTGGAGCCGCCGACCACATTATCGCCGTCGAAGACGTCCAGCGTTTGCGCAATTGTCTCGAGGCCAATCGGAAGAGCTACGACATTCATGTCTATGCCGATGCACCGCACGGCTGGCTCAACGACACAATGCCTGGCCGCTATCGCCGGCCGCAGGCAGAACAGGGCTGGGCCGACCAGCAGAAATTCCTGTCCCGCGTCTTTGCCTCAGACTATCGCGACGATCCCGTTCTGCAGGCCTATGAATGCGGCTTTGCCAAGGGCTATGATTTTTCGAAAAACGTGCGGCTGGAGTAAGGCTGCCCGCTTCGCCAAAGCACCGTCATCGCGAGCGTAGCGAAGCAATCCAGAATCGCGCAGACGAAGATGGATTGCCACGTCGCTTACGCTCCTCGCAATGGCGAGCCAAAAGCGCAACCCTTGTCGTCATTGCGAGCGAAGCGAAGCAATCCATCTTTCTCTCGCCACAAGATGGATTGCCGCGTCGCTGCGCTCCTCGCAATGACGAGGCTCTTCAACCAATCTCGATATCGAGTCCCAGATCCAGAATCGGTGCGGAATGTGTCAGCGCGCCCGATGAAATGAGATCGACGCCGGTTTCGGCAATCTCCTTCACCGTTGTCTTGTTGATGCCGCCGGAGGCTTCGAGCTTGACTTTGCCAGCTGCAATCTTCACCGCCTCGCGCATGTCGGCAACGGACATATTGTCGAGCAGAACGAAATCTGCGCCCTCATCCACCACGTCGCGCAATTGATCGAGCGTATCGACCTCGATCTCGACTTTCACCAAATGGCCCGCATAGGCCTTGGCCGCGCGCAGCGCTTCGCGAATGCCGCCGGCAACCGCAATGTGATTGTCCTTGATGAGCACAGCATCATCGAGGCCGAAACGATGATTCATCGCGCCTCCACAGCGAACTGCGTATTTTTCAAAAGCACGCAGCCCCGGCGTTGTCTTGCGGGTGCAGCAGATTTTGGCATTTGTATGCGCCACGAGAGCGACGAATTCCGCCGTCATGGTCGCAATGCCCGACAGGCGCGAGGCAAAATTCAGCGCCACGCGCTCGGCCGTCAGAATGGCGCGGGCATTGCCTTCAACGCGGCAGACCGCCGACTTGGGGCCGACATGCGCGCCATCTGCAACCAGCGCCTCGAATTTCAAAGTCGGATCGATGATGCGGAAAGCCGCTTCTGCCAGTGGCAGGCCTGAAATCACCCCGCCCTTGCGCGCCGCCATGACGGCGCGGGCCTGAACATGGGCAGGAATGGTTGCCAGCGTCGTAATATCGCCGGCGCGGCCGAGATCCTCATCCAGCGCAGCACGGATAGAATTTTCGAGCAGGATCGGATTGAAAAAAGAAATGGTCATCGATCAGGTTCCAGCAAGTGATTGTGCGTTTATTGCCGCTTGTGCAGCTTCTGACAAGTCAGCCGAGGCGACGCGTGCGTCTGACCGGCGCCTTCAGCCTGTCAGCCAATTCGCGCGTCGAAGGAATGCGGCGATCGTCCTGCGCCGCCTGCGCCTCATCGCGCGCCAGATTGTCGATCATGGCCAGCAGCGCCTTGCGCATGGCAGCAATCTCGCGCTCGCCCAGGCCCGCAACTGCAATGGCATTGACCTCTTCGGCCAGCGGCACAAGCTTTTCGCGCAGCGAACGGCCGAAAGGCGTGAGGTGAATGAAAATCTGCTTGCGATCGCCCGGCTTCTGGCGGCGCTCGACATAGCCGAGTTTTTCCATCGCGCGCAGGGCTGAAAATGTCGTCGGCTCCATCACGCCCGCAAGTTCGGAGAGTGCGCGCTGGGTAATGCCGTCGCCATTCCACAAAATGCGCAAAAAAGTCCAATGGCCGAAAGACACATCATGCTCGGCCAACCGCATCTGCAGCGCACGGCCCAGCCCGCGCGAAGCATCCTTGATGAGATGGGCGAGACGATCGTCAGGCACAGCCTCATGCCAATGATGGCGGATGATTTCAGCAACGCCGCGCTTCGTCATGAGCGCTCTCCGATCCCGACCTGATGCCTCATGTCAATTTCGCGCCCCTCGCGGGCCGATTGCAACAAAGCCAGACAGACTTCCATCGTCGCCATGCTCCATTCGCCATTATGCAGCGGCTCGATCTTGTCGCACACGGCCGCCACAAGTTCGTCGATGACTTCGCCGCGCGGCACGAGCGGCGGCGCCAGCGGCTCGAAAGAATTTTCAAGATCGCCATAAATGCGCACACCATCTGTGAAGGGGCGCAGATCCGCCCCCTCGCAACTGGCGATCAGAAAGCCGAATTGCTGATGCGCGCGTGACGTCTGCGACGTATCGGCATAATCGGAACCACCATAATTACGGGCATTTTTCAGCGCCGTTTCGCGCGCTATGTCGCCAGCCGACAAAATCGCCTTGCGGCTTTCGCCATATTTTTGCGGGTCTTTTTTCATGCCGCTTTCAGCGATCCAGTCGAGCAATTCATCTGAGTCGAAATGCGCATGGCCTGAATAGGTCATGGTCGCCGACACGCCATTCTCAAAAGTGAGAAAAGCATTATAGGCGGCCTCGGTTGGGCGCATGCGATCCCACACACCCGTCATGGCCCGCACACTTTTTACGCGCCCGCCGCCGATGAGCCTGATCATCTCGACCTGATGGGGCGCCTGATTATAGATCGCACCGCCGCCCTGCGCGCTGTCGAGCTCTTCGGGTCGGCGCGGACGAAACAGAAAATCGGTGAAATTGAGCGCCGTGATCATGCGCAAAGCGCCGAAGCGACCGCTCGCAACCAGATCGCGCGTTCGGCGGATCGGCGCATCGAAAGAATGGCTATGTCCGACAATGAGAGAAACGCCCGCCTTGCGCACGGCAGCAATCATTGAGCGGCAATCTTCAAGCGACAGCGCCATGGGTTTTTCAACCAGCACATGACGGCCATAAGCAGCAGCCATTTCTACCTGCGGCCGATGAAACTGATGCGGCGAGGCAATATAAATGGCATCGAGATCGGACGCACAAAGCGCTTCCATCCGGTCGAATGTCTGGGCGCCAAAATCCTGCGAAAATCGCGCCCGCGCCTCTTCGCGCGGATCGAAACCGGCGACAATCTCAATGCGCGGATGGTCGCGAAACGTCGGAATCATGAAGGAAAAGGCGCGCCCGAGGCCTGCAATGCCGAGCCTGACTTTTTGCGCGCCCATCGCTTGTCCTTCACAGATCGAGGATGATTTCGCCGCCCATGGCGCGCGAGACGCAAACCATAATATTGTCGGCCTTTTCATAATCGGCCAAAGCCAGATCGCGGTGATCGACCTCGCCTGCAATCAGTTTCGTGCGGCACGAACCGCATGTGCCGCTCTCGCAGGAAGATGGCACGTCATGTCCATGGGCGCGCAACACTTCGAGAATGGTCTGGCCGACCGGCACGTCGAGAACCGCGCCCGAACGCGCGAGACGGATGGTGAAGGGCACGTCCTCGGGCGTTGTCATGGCGCCGGGTGGCGTGAAATCCTCGAAATGGATTTTTGCGCTCGACCAATGGCCGCTCATGTCGCGCACCGCCGCCATCAGGCCGCGCGGGCCGCAGCAATAAAGCTGCGCCATTCCCGGCTTTTCGAGCACAGGCCAGAGATCGAAAGCCTTGTCGGGATCGCCGCCATCGTGATGGATCGTCACCATGCCGCGCAATTCAGGCGCCTTCAGCTCATCGAGAAAAGCCGTCATTTCCGGCGAACGGGTCAGATAATAAAGCCTGAACTTGCCCTGCCCGCTGGCGCGGATATGGCGGATCATCGAGAGAATCGGCGTGATCCCGATACCGCCTGCGACAAAAATATATTGCTGGGCCGGAATGAGTTCGAAATCATTGCGGGGCTGTGAAACCTCAATCGCATCGCCCAGCTTGGCATTGTCGATCAGATCGATGGAACCGCCACGCCCGTTCGCCTCGCGTTTGACGGCAATGCAATAGCGGTCGCGCTCCTGCGGATCGTTGCAGAGCGAATATTTGCGCAGCTCGCCCGAAGGCGTCTTCACGGAAATATGAGCGCCAGCCGTGAAAGGCGGCAGATCGCCGCCCTTTTCGTCGCGCAATTCGAAAAATTCGATCTCCGCCGCTGCAGGGCGTTTATCGGCAATGCGCAATCTCTGCGTCAGCACGTCCTGCTGCATTCCATCCTCCCGGGCGATGGCCCTGGGCAATTACTTAGAGGCCTAAGATTTTCTCCGCAAGGGCCTTCACAAGCCAGCTGGCCGCCTTTATGGTCCGCATCCTTAGAGAGCTAAGGAAGCCCGCCACGACCCGGCTCTGCGGAGAATCGCCATGCTGACGAAAGAGGAAAACGATCTGCTGTGCCGTGTCGAGGGCGATGCGCCCATGGGCCAGATCATGCGCCGCCACTGGATGCCGGCCTGCCTCATCGAGGAAGTTCCCGAGCCCGATTGCGATCCGCTGAAAGTACGCATTTTCGGCGAAGATCTCGTCGTCTTCCGCGACACTGAAGGCCGCGTCGGCGTGCTCGATGAAATGTGCCCGCATCGGCGTGCCTCGCTCGTTTTCGGCCGCAATGAGGAATGCGGCTTGCGCTGCCTCTATCACGGCTGGAAAATCGACGTGGAGGGCAATGTCGTTGAAATGTCCTCTGAGCCGCCGGGCTCCGGCTTTGCCGAAAAGGTGAAACACAAGGCCTATCCGGTGCGCGAGGGCGCGGGCTTTGTCTGGGTCTATATGGGCCCCGCTGAGACAATGCCCGAATGGCAGCCGCCCGTCTTCCAGCCCACGCCCGACACACGCATTGCCATTGCGAAAATCCATATCGATTGCAATTGGGCGCAGATACTCGAAGGCGCTATCGATTCCGCTCATTCGTCTTCGCTGCATTCTTCCGACATGGTGCCGGCGCGCGTGCCGGGTGCTGCGGCAACAGACGTCAATTGGCTGCGCCCCTCCACCGATAAAGCGCCGCGCATGCAGGTTCAGCGCACGCCGTTCGGCTTCCGCTATGCAGCGATCCGCCGGCCCATCGCCAATCCGCAGACGCATGATTACATTCGCACGACACTTTTCATCGCGCCCTATTCCGCGTTGATCCCGCCGAACAATCTCTACAATGTCGCCATTGTTCACGTGCCGACAGATGATACGCATACTGCGTTTCATTTCATCGCATTCGGGGGCGCGAGCTGCCCCTCGACCGAAGAATGGCGCAAATTCCTGCATGCGCAGGTCGGCATCGATGTCGATAAATATTTCCGCAAGGTCCGCACGCGCGCCAATAATTATTTGCAGGACCGCAAGGCGATGAAGCTCGGCAATTATACGGGCGTTCCCGGCATTCCCAATCAGGACATTGTCATGTGGGAAACAATGGGGCCGATTGCCGATCGCTCGCAGGACAGGCTGGGCGCCAGCGATCTCGCCATTGTCGAGTTTCGTCGCCAGATGGTCGAAGCCGTCAAGGAATTCCTGGCCGGAGGGGCAGCCATTGGCACCGCCGAGCCGCGCATTCCGCAAAACAAGCTGAATTCATTTGAAGGCGTCGTGCCGAAATCGACCGATTGGCGGGTGATGAATGTGAGCGCGGAAGAACTTGCACTCACAGGCCAGGCGACGAGCGCAGCCGAATAGTCTAGACAGAAATAACGCGCACGGGAGGTGCGTGACATGAATCAACGGCCCGAGCCCAAGAAGGTCAAAATGCACGATCTCGACGAAGAGCACGATCACAATGCCATGTCGGATGAAGACAAGGCCGCCATGGCCGCCTGGATCTGGGCGCAGGAATCTGTCGAGCTGAAAACGATCGGCATCGATATCGGCTCCTCCACCTCGCATCTGCTGTTCGCCAAAGTGACTTTGCAGCGCCAGTCGCAAGGCCTGTCGGCGCGTTTTGTCGTCACGGGCCGCGAAGTGGTCTGGCGCTCGCCGATCATGCTGACGCCTTTCCTGCCCAATGGGCTGATCGATGCCGCCTATCTGGAAGATTTCATCAAGGCCTGCTACCGCGATGCGCGCATGCGCAAGCAGGATATTGATACGGGCGCCGTTATTCTGACGGGCGAGGCGATCAAGCGCAGCAATGCGCGCGCCATTGACGAACTCTTCGCCGAAGAAGCCGGCAAATTCGTCTGCGCCACCGCCGGCCACAAGCTCGAATGCACGCTTGCCGCTCATGGCTCCGGCGCCGTCGCGCTGTCCAAAGCGAAAGATGCCGTCATCCTGCATGTCGATATTGGCGGCGGCACGACAAAACTCGCACTCATTGACCGCGGCCAGATCCGCTCTGTGGCGGCTTTCGCCGTCGGCGGACGACTTGTCGCCCATGATGGCAAGACTGGCTGGACACGCGTCGATGAAAGCGCGCAGCTTGTGGCCGAAGAACTCGGCCTGCCGACAACGCCCGGCGCGCTCTCCAATGCGATGACGCGCAAGAAAATCGCCAATCGCCTTGCCGAACTCGCCATCGACCAGATTGTCGGCGCAAAGCTCGATGATATGGGCAACAAGCTGCAGCTCACCGAGCCGCTCGATCGCACGCTCAAGCCGAGCATCATCACTTTCTCGGGCGGCGTCTCCGAATATATTTTCGGCACCGAGGAACAGGAATTCGGCGACATTGCCAAGCCATTGGCAGCCGCCATTCGCGACGGCCTGCCCCAGCGCAGCACAATTCCTGTTGAAGATCCCGGCAATCGCATTCGCGCCACTGTGATCGGCGCCTCGCAATTCACCGTGCAGGTCAGCGGCAAGACCATCTATCTGCCGCAAAACCAGCAGGACGTTCTGCCGGTGCATAATGTGCCCGTCGTGCAGGTCGGCATGGATCTGTCGGACGATATTGCCGAGGCCGCAGTCACCAAGCGCATTTTGGAAAAAATCGCGCAGCTCGATCTCGAGCCCTCGGCGCGGCTCGCCATTGCCTTTCCCTGGCATGGCGATCCCGAATATAGCCGCCTTGCCAATGCCGCCAATGCGATCAAGGCGGCCGTTGCTCCGCAGGGAAAACGCGACAACATGCTTTGCCTGATGATCGACGGCGATGTCGGGCGCACCATGGGCCGCTTGCTGCAAGATGAGATTGGCGTTGAAGGTCCGGTTGTCTCCATCGACGGCGTGCAGCTGCAGGAACTCGATTATGTCGATATCGGCGAATTGATCTCGCCGCCCGGCGTCGTGCCGGTCGTGATCAAATCGCTGCTTTTCGACGCAACAGAACAACGCGCTACGGTCTAAAAATTCATCGGGAGTGAAACAAATGACGAATCCAGAAGCCAAGCCGCGCTATGGCGTCGATCCCTATCTTGACTGGATCGAGAATGAAGGCCTGCCGGTGCATGAGGATTATGGTGTCGATCTGTTTTCGGTCGAGACCAAACCCTGGGCACGCTATGGCGTGAAGGGCGCTGCCGTTCATTTGAAGGGGCGCGGCGATTTCGCCAATATGTTCCTCTATGACATCGATCCCGGCCAATCGACCGCGCCGCAGCGTCATCTCTATGAAGAGGTGATCTATGTGCTCGAAGGCTCCGGCTCGACGCAGGTTGAATTTTCAGATGGCACGAAACGCTCTTTCGAATGGGGCCCCAAAAGCCTCTTTGCCATTCCGCTGAATGCCAAACACCGGCATTTCAACGGCTCGGGCCGCGAGCGCGCGCTGCTGGTCTCGACCACCAATCTGCCGATGATGATCAATGTGTTTCACAATGAAGAATTCATCTTCGGACTCGATCGCGATTTCATGGATCGCGCCGGAAAGAAGGGCTATTTTTCGGGCGAGGGCGATCTCATCACTGTTCGTCCGGGCAATCACATGTGGGAGACGAATTTCGTTCCCGATCTCGCCGGCATTGAATTGAAGAGCTGGGGCGATCGCGGTGCAGGCGGCACGAATATCATGTTCGTTCTGGCTGACGGCATTATGCATGCGCATATTTCCGAAATGCCGGTCGGCACTTACAAGAAGGGCCACAAGCACGGGCCGTCTTTCCATGTCATGTGCGTCACCGGCCACGGCTATTCGCTGCTGTGGTATCCGCATGAAAAAGATTTCATTCGCATCGACTGGAAACACGGCACGGTCTTCCCGCCCGCCGACCAGCAGTTCCACCAGCATTTCAACACGTCGCAACAGCCCGCGCGCTATCTTGCGACCGCTGTCGGTGGCTTGCGCTATCCCACAATGCTCGGCCAGCGCCGTTCGCTGCTCGGCGTGAATGGCGAAAAGGGTGCAGTGTCGCTCTCCATCAAGGAAGGCGGCGACCAGCTCGAATATGAAGATCAGGATCCGCGCATCCACCGCGAATGGCTGGAAGAAATGCGCAAGAACAATGTCACGCCGAAAATGGACAAGTTCAACGTCGCCATGTGAGGTGAGAGCCTCGTCATTGCGAGGAGCATAGCGACGAAGCAATCCATCTTTGAGGATTGCTTCGTCGAAGCCCCTGCCACATTCTACCCCTTGCGGGTCCATTGCGGCGGATTGGTCGCCTTGATGCGGCGGCCCTCTTTCACCAATTCCTTCACTGCGCCGGTGACAGACAAGGCCAGCCCCGCCTGATCGCACATTTTCATGACGATCTGCATATCTTTCAGCGCCCAGGTGAAGGTCGTCTGATCCCAATCTTCCAGCGCCTGGCTCTTGCCTGACGACATCATCAGCGCATCGCGCAAATTCGGCAGATCGATGCCGGTCGATTCCGCAATGCGTCCGGCCTCGATCAGGCCGATGGAGGTGATCCAGAGCATGAGATTGTTCATCGCCTTGCCGACCTGTCCGTGGCCGACATCGCCGAGATGCGAAATATCGGAGGCAAAGCAGGAGAAAACCTCGCGTCCGCGCGCGACCACATCGGCCTTGCCGCCAAACAAGGCCAGCAGCTTGCCCTCATCGGCAAACCAGCGCCCACGACAGATCGGCGCATCGAGAATATCGACGCCTTTGGCGCGCGCTTTTTCATCGAGCGCCTTCACAGTGTCGGGTGCAACGGTGGAGCAAACGGCGATAATGCCACCTGTCTTCATCGCGGCCAGTAGACCCTTGTCGCCAAGCACGACAGCATTGACCTCTTCATCATAGCCGACGCCCAGAATGATAAAGGCGCTCTGCTGGCCAATCTCTTCAGGCGACGCGGCAATGCGCGCGCCCATATCGCGCACTTTGGCAATATTTTCCGCGCTAATATCATGAGCGATCACATCATAGCCGCGCTTGACGAGATGTTTCACCATGGGCTGCCCCATGCGACCGACGCCAATAATGCCGATTGTCTCAGCCATTTCTTTTCTCCCTTAGTCTTTCGCGCCGTAAAGCGTGCGCGCTGCATTTTGTGAAATACGGCCTTCTGCGACATCGCGCGCCAAAGCCTCGCGATCGCGCTCGCGCGGATCGCCAAAGCCGCCGCCGCCCGCGCTCTTCAGCAAGATGCGGTCGCCGGCCTTGAGTTCGAAACGACCGGAGGCGCGCACGACCTGTTCCTTGTCCGTGCCCGGATTGATGACAAAGCCGGCCGCGCCGCCCTCGCCCCCGCCTGCCACGCCATTGGGTGGAAAGCGGCTCTTGTCGAAGCGGCGGATGACGCTTGCATCTTCCAGCAATTCATATTCGCGCAGCATGGAAAGCCCGCCGCGCCAGCGGCCCGCACCGGCGCTGTCCTGTGCCATTTCAAATCGCACGATCCGGCACGGATATTCGGATTCGAGAATTTCAATCGGCGTGATGTGCAGATTGGACAAATGCGCCGCTGTTGCCGAAGTGCCGTCATGTCCCATGCCGCCACCATAGGCCGAGCCGACAATCTCATATTGCATGTTCGATCCACCGGGCCGGCCATGGGCCCAATTGATCAGCAGCGCGCTCGATGAGCCTGCACCCGCAATGGCGCGTTCAGGATGGAAATGCGCCATGGCCTGCAAGATCACATCGACCAGTTTCAGATTGACCATCTGATAATTGGAAACCGGCGCCGGCGGATTGGCATGAGTCACCGTGCCGGGCTTGCAGACAATACGCACCGCATCGCGCATGCCGTCATTGAAAGCAAAGCGCGGCCCGAGCGAGCCGATCAGCGAATAGAAGACGCAGGCCTCCACCATGGAGGGGCGCAAATTGACCGGCCCCTTGGCTTGTGGATCGCTGTTGGAAAAATCGAACGTTGCAAGCCCGTCTTTGACGTGGATCGTGACGGCGAGCTTGATCGGCTTGTCGAGCACAACGCCATCGGAATCCATAAAGCCTTCGGCGGAAGATGTTCCCTCCGGCAATTTGGCAATGGCCGCG
>CANHAW010000022.1 GCA_947458675.1 Beijerinckiaceae bacterium | reverse complement strand
GGCAGAATGCCGGCCTTTTTCGATGCGGTGACGAGCGGGCGCAAGGAGACGCCAGGCTTGGACGTCTCGAAAGAACCGGCAGTCGTCAAAACCATGGCAGAGAGCTGGGCGAGGATCGCATCGTCCTTGCGCAGACCTTCATCATGCACGGCAATCCAAGGCAGATTGCTCATCTGCGCCGGACGACCATTGATCATGCGCTCGGTCTGCAAGGCATAACCGGGATCGGCAACGGCGTTCTTCGGATCGAATTTGACGCCCCAGGCCTCAAACAATTTGGGCAGATTCGAGGATGTGTCTGGCGGCGGTGCACCGCGCGGGCCGACCTGGCTCTCCGAATGCGGATCGACGAAAATAAGCGTCGCGCCGCCATTCATCACCCATTGATCGATGACATAAAGCGTCTTCTCGGGCAGATCCTGCGGCTGAACGACCATCAGCACGCGTGTATTGTCTGGCAGTTTCTCGACATCGCCCTGCAGGCGTTGCACGTCGAAAAACTGCTTCATCTGCACAAGCACCTGTTGCTCGCGCATGCCCATCTGCGGATTGCCCTGCAGGTTCATCCCGTCAATCATCGCGATGACGGCCTTGCCCTTACGGTCAAGTTCCGACACGAGGCGGGTGAGATCATATTCAAGAAATGCTTCGCGCTCGGGCGAGAAAGAACCGATGGTCGCTTTACCCGTCGTCGAATTGGTCGCCGCAAGGCCGAAGAAAAGCCGATCGCCGCTCTGCTGCGATTGCATGGGACTGATGCCGAAAGCAACGGCCCTGTCCTCTTCTTCCGAATAGGGCTTGGGATCGATGATTTCGAGAATGATCCTGCCCTTGGAGGCTGCGACATAGGAATCGAGCATGGCACGCACGCGCGCGGCAAAGGCTGCAATCTGCGGCGCTTCACGCGTGAGGCCCGACGACATGAAGAAACGGAAACGGATCGGCTCGGCCAGAGCCCCGACCATGGTCTGGGTGCCGGCGCTCAGCGAATAAAGTTTCTGTTGCGTGAGATCGATGCGCGCGCCGCGCAGCGTGTTGGCGCCAATGATATTGACGCAAACAAAGACAATCGCGCCGAGAATTGCGGCGATGATGACGAGACGTGCTGTGGTGAATGTCTTGGTCATATCTCCCCCCTCACGCGGCCTTGCGCGCATCGAGGATCTGGACATTGAGCCAGAGCGCGAAGGCGATCAGGGAAGCAAAGAAAACAAGCGCCGAGGCTTCGAAAACCCCGTCGGTAATGCGACCGAAATGTCCGATGAAGGACATGGAGGCAATCGCCTGCAAGATGACATCGGGCGCCCAAGGCCGCACGGCCGCCAGAACCAGATCGAAACCCGCCATCACGAAGAGAAAGCCGACGATCACCGCGCCGATAAAAGCGAGCACCTGATTTTTGGTCAGTGCCGAGACGCAGGACGCAATGGCGAGGAAAGCACCGGCCATCAGCCATGCGCCAAGATAAGACGCGAGAATGACGCCATTGTCGGGCGAGCCCAGCACATTCACCGTAATCCAGAGCGGCATGGTGAAAACCAGCGCCAGACCGGCGAAGGCAAAAGCGGCGAGCCATTTGCCGAAAACGAATTTCCACGGCGCGACGGGCAAGGTCATCAGCAATTCAATCGTGCCGAGGCGACGCTCTTCAGCCCACAGGCGCATGCCAACCGCCGGCATGAGAACAAGAAAGAGCCAAGGCTGCCAGGTGAAGAAGCTGGAAAGATCGGCCTGCGCACGGTCGAAAAAATTCGACACGAAAAAGGTCATGCCGGAAGAGACAGCGACAAAGACGGCAAGAAACACGGCCGCCAGAGGCGTCGAGAAATAGGCAGCAAATTCGCGACGGAAGATCATAAGCAGGCTTCTCATGGCGGTCAGACCCCGGCCTGTTCGAGCGTAATATGGCGGAAGGCATCCTCAAGCGGCGTTGTCTTGACCAGTTGAGGGATGGAAGGATCGCGATGGGGCGCCTGCGCCAGCAATTGCGCCGGCGTGGCATCGGCCATCATGCGACCCTTGGCGATGACAATGGCGCGTGTGCAGATGGCCTCGACCTCTTCGAGAATATGGGTCGAGACAATGATCGCCTTGGTGGGCGCCAGCGTGCGGATGAGCTCCCGCATTTCATGTTTCTGGTTCGGATCGAGACCATCGGTCGGCTCGTCGAGGATCAGCACGTCAGGATCATGCACCAGTGCCTGCGCAATGCCGACACGGCGCTTGTAACCCTTGGAGAGCGCCTCGATACGGCGGTTCCAGACTTCGGCCAGGTCGATGCTCTCGACAAGCTCGGCAAGCCGCCGATTTGTCTCCTGCCGGCTGAGGCCGCGCATGCCCGAAACGAAATCGAGGAAATCGGCCACCGTCATATCCGGATAGGCGGGCGCGCCCTCCGGGAGATAGCCAAGATGGCGACGCGCAGCGATGGGCTCGCGGCGGCTGTCATAGCCGGCAACGAAAGCCTCGCCCGATGTCGGCTCAAGAAATCCCGCGATGATTTTCATCGTCGTCGATTTCCCGGCGCCATTGGGCCCAAGAAAACCGATGACCTCACCGCGGCCAACCGTAAAGCTCACGTCTCTGACGGCCTGTACGGAACCGAACGTCTTCGTTACGGCGCGTGTTTCAACGAGCGCCTGCCCATCCGGCATGCCAAACTCCCTCACGAGAACCCGCTGGTTCGGGCCTTACCCTTTTTCCGACTGCCCGCCCAATCAGGAACAAACAGCTGGAGGACATGACTTACGGAAGAATAACGGCATTTCAAGGTCTCGCTGGCGTTGAGCAGAGCTCCACGCCCGAAAAACCCTGTTTGTTCACGAAAAGGTGGCGGCGCAATCAGGCCGATGCAGACTTCCGCGCCTCGTCCTGGGCGGAGGTGGCGGATGTCTTTGCATTGAGCTGGTCAACAAGACCGGCAGCGGGCCGGAAAACGAGGGCGAGCCGGGGGGCGACCATGACCTCCACCCCTGCCCGCACATTGCGGGCCCGACGGGCGGCGCGCGGCACAATGGTAAATTTGCCGAAGCCGGACAGCAGAACGGGCTCTCCCCGCAGCAAAGCCTCGCAGATCAGATCAAGGAATAGGGCAACAAATTTGGCCGTATCCGCTCGCGGCAAGCCGGTCGCGCGCACAACGGCATCGGCGAGGTCGGCGCGGGTGAGCGTCCTATCCCTGCGAGGCTGCACTAACTCACTCCCGTCAAACGACTTAAGCTCGGCGGTTAATTTACAAATTTCTTATGGGGTTACTATCGCAGGCACGAAGACTGAGCGTAAAAACGAAAAAACTCCAAAGCCCCATCGCTTGTTTGCGGCATGGGCAGGGCTTATCAGGGAGAGGTTCACCCCCGTTTCCGAGGCCATCGCGTGAGATATGTCCTTCTAGCAGCCCTTGGAGCGAGCCTGCTGGCAGGCTGCGGGGGACGAGCGACCGGCGTTCTTCTTCCCACTGCCATCGAACCAAGCGACGCCAAGCCAATCGAGATTCTTGCCGTCACCACCCGCGGCGACGAGGGCGTTCCGACGGGAGAAATGTTCGACGGGAGCCGTGGGAGCCATATCAGCTATGCCAGTATAGGCATTTCGATCCCGGCAAATCGCGTGGCTGGCGAAGTTCAATGGCCATCGACCCTGCCCGGAGATCCGAAACGGGATTTCGTCACGGTTTCTGCCGACAAGCTTGCCCCGCAGGCAGCCCATGCGCGCATGCAGCAGCAGCTGGCGAAAACCAAACACCGACGCGTGCTCGTTTTCGTGCATGGCTACAACACGCGCTTTGAGGAATCCGTCTACCGCCTCGCTCAGATCGTACATGATTCCGATGCGCCGGCTGTGCCCATCCTCTTCACCTGGCCATCGCGCGGCCAATTGCTCGGATATACTTACGATCGCGAAAGCGCCAATTTTTCGCGCGATGCGCTGGAAGACTTGTTGCGCGGACTGGCGCGCAATCCTGCGGTTGGAGAAATCACCCTCCTCGCCCATTCCATGGGCAATTGGGTGGCGCTTGAAGCTTTGCGCCAAATGTCGATCCGCAGCGGACGGATCGATCCCAAAATCAAGACCGTCATGATGGCTGCACCCGATGTCGATGTGGATGTGTTTCGTCGGCAAGTCGAAGCCATCGGCCCCAAGCGACCGCCCTTTGTAATTTTCGTTTCACGCGATGACAGGGCGCTTGCCCTCTCAACCAGGATCTGGGGCAATAATCCGCGGCTCGGCGCCATCGACCTGAAAGATCCGCGTTATAGCTCGCTGTTGACCGCCAAGGGCTTGCAGATTGTCGATCTGACGGAGCTCAAATCTGGAGACCGCCTGAACCACGGGAAATTCGCAGAAAACCCAGAAATTGTCCGACTGATTGGCGGGCGTCTGGCTGCTGGACAAATCTTGCATGAAACAAATTCCGGGCTTGGCGATCGGATCGGCCTGATCACAACAGGCGCTGCTGCTGCGGTTGGCCGTGCAGCCGCCGTCACGCTCAGCGCGCCCATCGCTCTGATCGACCCGCAAACGCGGCGAAACCTGCCAAACCAGATCGACGAATTGGGAGAAGACGCCCGTCAGGCAGCAAGAAATGCCGGCGCTGTCATTCCCGCGCGCTGATCGACATCAGACCGCGCGTTTTGCCGAAGATAAAGTCGTCGACGGTTTTTCGCCATAGGCGCGGCGATAATGGCGCGCGAAATCGCTCAGATGCGACAAGCCGCAATCGCTGGCAATCGCGGTGATCGTATCGCCATCATCTGGATGAAGGAGGCGCGCGCGTGCAGCCTTCAATCGAAGGTCGCGCAAAGCCTGCGTGATCGTCATGCCGCATTCGCGTTTGAACATGAGCTGCAGATTGCGCAAACCGCAACCGGCGGCTTTCGCAATGGCAGCAGGTCCGATCTCATCGGAACAATTGGCCTGCATGAATTCCAGCGCACGCGACACATGCGAGGGCCGCGCGGATGCAGGATTGCAATCGCGCGCAATCTCATCGGCAATGCTCAAGAGGAGCAATTCCTCATGTGCATTACGAAAGCGGATCTGGTCGATAATCGCGTCCGGCATTTCATCGAAGGCGCGCAACACTTCCGCGAGTTGACGCCGCAGGAGACCCGTCGCCCTGGCGTGTGCGCGAAATCTGCGCTCGAGAACCGACGGCAAGTCGCATTCGAGATCCAGACTGAGCAATGTTTCCTGGATCGCATGTGTCGGAACAGCGATCACAATCGTCTTCGAGCCTTCGGGAACATGAAGACGATGCCCCGTTGCAGGAAGCAACCAGACCTCACCCGCGCCACAATCTCTGGCAAGACCGCCAGAGAGCACGCGCACGGGCATGTTGAGCGGCATTAAAATCCGCACCAAGCCATCATCAAGATGATCGATCGTAAAGGCGGACGCATCGCTGACCGCAATCCGGATGGATCCCAGGCTCACCGCATTAATGTCGATTGTCCAAGGCTCGCGACCGCCGACAGGCACGAGCGCGCGCGCGCCCGGATGACGGCTGCGAATATTGTTAAAGGCGTCAGCAGGCCCTCCGGAGCGTAGAGCCGGAAATCTTCCAAGCGGCAGCAAGTTGAGCCCCAAGTTCTTTTCTGTCTTAATTATCCAGACAGTACAGGAACTTAGTCTAATTCAAAGCTGCCGTTTGTCGAATCTTTGGGCGCTTTTCAGGCCCCGACCACCGAACCTGACTGGATGACGATGATCTGCGAACCCAGGGCTACCCTGCGGTGCAAATCGATAACGTCATGGTTGAACATGCGAATACAGCCGCTCGAGACGGCCAGGCCGATAGAATCGGGCTCATTCGTTCCATGGATCCGGTAATTGGTTTCGGCCCCATCGCGATGGATATAGAGGGCCCGCGCCCCGAGCGGATTTTCAATCCCACCCGGAATGCCTGCCGCCACCGGCTTGTAGCGCTCGGGCATGAGCGCAATCATGTTCGGGGTCGGAGCCCAGCGCGGCCAGACGGCAGTCCGGCCGACGGACCCACCGCCCTTGAACTCAAAGCCGGCCTTGCCGACGCCGCAGCCGTAGCGCATCGCCTTTTTGTCGGGGCGCACATGATAAACATGCCGGTTCGGCGTATCGATAATGATCGTGCCGGGCGCGCGTGGTCCTGCATAATCAACCATCTGGCGCAGGAAGCGCGGGTCGATTTCGCTTGTGTCGATGGCCGGGACGGTGACCCCATTGTCTTCGATTTCGCCATAGGGCCCGGAGAAAGCAGCCGAAAGGTTCGCGGTCGGAGCTCGTTGTCCCGACGTGGCGCAGCCGGCCAGACCGAAGGGGGCCGCTGCCAAAAACAGGCGACGCGTCAAGACATGCTTCTTCTCAACCGACATTCCACTCTCACCTTTCGTGCATCGCCCTGAAATGGCCGCGTTAATTCCCACGCTGCCGGGGAAGTAAATAGCCTTGTGCGGAGCCCTATCAATAGCGCGCTGCGGAAGCGAACCTTTTTTGTGCAAAGCGGCAATTGCGCGCCCAAATGCGGCACTCCTGCAACAATGGCCATCGAGTGAACCAAGCGCCCCATGCTTGCGTAACCCCGGGTCTCCGGTCGCTCCCCCCCAAAAAGATGTGAGGACATCGCCGCAATATTAGCTTGATGGCGCATTGACGGGCGGGAACGGAACTGGCGTGATGCGTAATCCGGATCGGGGGACGTGACGGATCGGAAGTCTTTTGCCAAGGGGCGAAAAGCATCCGACGGAAACCGGCAAAAAGAAGAAAATCCGAACGGCAGCATTAATTTGAACGAACCCCCGCGTGGGGGCGATCTCTTGGAGGGGACGCATGAACGAGATGGATAAGCAGTCGGGCGACAAGGTCAGGACCGGACGCCGTAAATTCCTCAAAACAGCAGCTTTGTCGGGTGCCGCCATGGTCGCCGCCCCGGCGGTCGTCAAAGCCCAGGGCCCGATCAGCATGCGCTGGCAGAGCACTTGGCCCTCAAAAGACATTTTCCACGAATATGCGAACGACTTCGCCAAGAAGGTCAATGACATGACCGGCGGCGACCTGCGAATCGAAGTTCTGCCGGCCGGCGCGGTCGTGCCAGCCTTCGGCCTGCTCGATGCCGTGTCCTCCGGCACGCTCGATGGCGGTCACGGCGTGCTCGTCTATCACTACGGCAAACAGAATGCGCTTGCGCTTTGGGGTTCGGGTCCGGGCTTCGGCATGGACGCCAACATGCTGCTCGCCTGGCACAAATACGGCGGCGGCAAGGAATTGCTCAACAAGCTCTACGCTTCGGTGAACGCCAATGTGCAATCCTTCCTTTATGGCCCGATGCCGTCGCAGCCGCTCGGCTGGTTCAAGAACCCGGTCACCAAGCTGGAAGATCTGAAGGGTCTGAAATATCGCACCGTCGGTATTTCGATCGACATGTTCACAGCCATGGGCATGGCGGTGAATGCGCTTCCCGGCGGCGAAATCGTCTCGGCCATGGATCGCGGCCTGCTCGATGCAGCGGAATTCAACAATGCATCTTCGGATCGCGTGCTTGGCTTCCCGGATGTCTCGAAGGTCTGCATGCTGCAGTCCTATCACCAGAACGCCGAACAGTTCGAAGTGATGTTCAACAAGACCAAGTTCGATGCTCTGCCCGCCAAGCTGCGCACGATCATCGAAAACGCTGTTGAAGCCTCGAGCGCCGACATGTCCTGGAAAGCGGTCGACCGCTATTCGAAGGACTATATTGAGATGCAGACCAACGACAAGGTCCGCTTCTTCAAGACGCCGGACGCGATCCTCAAGCGTCAGCTCGAAGTCTACGACCAGATCGTCCAGAAGAAGTCGGCTGAAAATCCGCTCTTCAAGGAAATCATCCAGTCGCAGCTCGCCTTTGCTCGCCGCACCACGCAATGGGAGCAGGACACGGTGGTCAGCCGCCGCATGGCCTATGACCATTATTGGGGTCGTGACGGCGTCGGCCGCAAGCTCTAAGAAAGAAGGCACGGGATCGGCCAATGGCCGGTCCCGTTATCTTTCGGCTGGGAGCCGGGTTTATGAACACACAAAAATTGTTGCACGGGATCGACGCCATCAGCACATGGCTCGGCAAAGCCGCAGCTTGGCTTGTCGTCGGCCTGATGCTGCTCGTTTGCGCAGAAGTCGTGAAACGCTATGCGCTGAACATGCCGACGGCCTGGATTTTCGACGCAAGCAATATGCTCTATGGCTCGCTTTTCATGCTCTGCGGCGCCTATACGCTCGCGCAGAATGGACATGTGCGAGGCGATTTTCTTTATTCGTCGATGAAGCCCCGCACGCAGGCGGCTCTCGACCTCGCGCTCTATATCCTGTTCTTTCTTCCAGGCATTGCAGCGCTGATCTATGCCGGCTGGGCATTTGCAGGCGCGTCCTGGCGCATTCTCGAACATTCGAACGTCACGGCTGATGGCCCACCCGTCTATCCGTTCAAGACGATCATTCCGATCGCCGGCGCGCTCGTCATGTTTCAGGGCGTTGCTGAAATCATGCGCTGCGTCATCTGCCTGAAGACCGGCGAATGGCCGAGCCGCCTGAAGGATGTCGCGGAAATCGACGTCGTGAGCGAGCAACTCGCCAATTCCACCTTTATCGATGAAGACTCGCGCAAGCTCGCGATGGAAAAAGCTGCCCAGATCGACGAGGCAGCCCGTCAGCGCGGCCTGGGAGATAAATAATGAGCGATCCCGCAGTCGGGCTCCTGATGCTGGGGCTCATCGTCTTTTTCATCATGCTCGGCTTTCCGACGGCCTTCACACTGATGGGCCTTGGCATGGTGTTTGGCTATTACGCCTTCTTCGTTTCCGGACAGGGCTTTTTCGACAATCGCATTTTCGATCTCATGGTGCAGCGAACCTACGGCGCCATGACGAATGACGTGCTCATATCCATCCCGTTATTCGTCTTAATGGGTTATGTGATGGAGCGCGGCGCGCTCGTCGACAAAATGTTCTATTCCGTCCAGCTCGCCTTCCGGAATGTTCCGGCATCGCTGGCTGTTGCCACGCTTCTTGTCTGCACCTTCTGGGGCATTGCCAGCGGTCTCGTCGGCGCGGTTGTGGTGCTGATGGGCGTGATTGCGCTCAATCCAATGCTGCGCGCCGGTTATGATGTGAAGCTTGCCTCGGGCGTGATCACTGCCGGCGGCACGCTCGGCATTCTGATTCCGCCCTCGGTCATGATCATTGTCTATGCGGCGGTGGCCGGACAATCGGTGGTCAAACTCTATGCCGCCACCATGTTTCCGGGCTTTTTCCTCGCCCTGCTCTATCTCGTCTATATTATCGGCTGGGCGCTGATCAATCCGAAGATCGCCCCCAAAGTCCCGGTGGAGCAATTGACCGTTCCGATGCCGGATTGGGCCAATGATTTCTCCAAAGCCTATCCTGGCAATGGTTTCCTTGCCGTCCTGAAGGCGGTGCTCAATCCAGCACCCATGCGCGCCATCACGACGGGCGGCATGCCGCTCTCCTATGGCGTCATTTTCAAGCGCCTGCTCTATGCGCTGGTTCCTTTCACGATCGTCGCTGCAACTCTGGCTTTGGCCTGGTGGTATGTCATCATCCATCAGCAAGTCCCGGCTTTCGTTGCGCCGGAGGGACTGGAGCAGCTTGGCTCCATTGACCTTGAGCCGGCTGCGCCGGAAGTGCCAAAGGGGCCGCCGGAAAACTTCTATCTCTGGTTCGGTCTTTGCGTCGCTGCAGCAGCAGGCATGATGTTCCGCTATTACCGGCGGATGACCGGCGAGCGGATCGAGGTCATCAAACTCCTGACCGATTCCGTTGCCCCGCTGGGCCTGCTGACCTTTATCGTTCTCGCCGTCATTTTGTTCGGCATTACGACGGCAACCGAGTCTGCGGCTGTGGGTGCTGCCGGCGCCTTCCTGCTTGCCTATCAGGCGCGAACGCTGAACTGGAAGAAAACCAAGGAGGCCGTGTTCCTCACCGCCAAGACCACGTCCATGGTCTGTTGGCTGTTTGTCGGCTCGGCGCTTTTCTCCGGCGTTTTCGCCATTCTCGGCGGACAGGCCCTGCTGGAAAAATGGGTTCTGTCGCTCGACCTTTCGCCGCTGCAATTCATGATCCTGTCGCAGGCGATCATCTTCGTTCTGGGCTGGCCGCTGGAATGGACGGAAATCATCGTCATCTTCGTGCCGATCTTCCTGCCGCTTCTGAAGCATTTCGGCATCGACCCGATCTTGTGGGGCGTGCTCGTCTTCGTGAATCTGCAGGCAGCCTTCCTGTCGCCGCCGGTGGCCATGTCGGCCTTTTATCTGAAAGGCGTCGCGCCCTCGCATGTGACGATCAACCAGATCTTTGCCGGCATGATGCCCTATATGTTCATCGTCATCATCTGCATGGTGCTGATGTATATCTGGCCCGGATTGACGCTCTGGCTGCCGGAATTCCTCTATGGTCCGGGCGGGCGCTAAGCGCCCGCTCTCAAGCGATTTGACAGGCTCCAACCCGCCCCCCTAGGCTCTCTCCCGCAGGCGCACACAAAACAGGCGCATCGGGAGGGAACCTTGAAACATTTGCTCGGCGCAATCGCGTTCGGGGCGGCCTTGTCCGCCGCTGGGACACTGGCTCATGCGCAAGGCGCTGCCAGCTTCTACAAAGGTAAAACCGTCAATCTCGTTGTCGGATTCTCAGCCGGCGGCGGTTATGATTCCTACGGGCGTTTGCTGGCCCGTCACCTGGGCCGACATATTCCAGGCCAACCCGATGTGATCGTCCAAAACCTTCCAGGCGCCGGCAGCCTGAATGCGGTGCGCCAACTCGAGGCGACGCAATCGAAGGAAGGAACCTATATTACGACCTTCAACCCCGCGCTCATCGTCGATTCCCTCCTCTATCCGGAAAAAACGAGATTCAAATTCGCGGATGTGAACTGGATCGGCAGCATGGCGCCTGAAGTGCGCGTCTGCGTGGTCATGGCCTCGACCGGCATCAAGAACTGGGAAGACATGATCAAGCGCAAGGAGGTCATCGTTGGCGCCACCGCAAAAGGAACGGCCGCCTATGTGAACGGCGCGATCCTGCACAATATGTTTGGCGTTCCAATCAAGCAGGTGCTCGGATTCCCCGGCGGCGCAGAACAGAAACTCGCCATGGAGCGCGGTGAGCTAGACGGCGATTGCGGATCTTGGAGCAGCGTCGATCAAGACTGGATCAAACAGAAGAAGATCGTGCCCATCGTTAGCTTCTCGCCGACCGGAGCAGCCGATCTGCCCAAAGAAGTCCCCTTCATCGGCAAATTCGTGACGAAGAAAGAGCAACAGGACGTGCTCGATATTTTCACGACAGCCGGCGAATTGGGCCGTCCCTTCATCATGGCGAAAGCCGTGCCTGAAGATCGTGTCGCTGCCATTCGCGTGGCTTTTGAGGCTGCCTTGAAAGACAAGCAATTGCTCGCCGATGCCGAAAAGCTTTCTCTGCCGATCCAGCTTTTGCCCGGCTCGAGAGCCGCCGACATTATCGAGCGCGTCTATAAAGCAAGCCCCGATGCGATCGAAAAAGCGCGCCAGGCTGCCGAGTAAAACCTGCCGCTAAACGGCAGGGCCTTTCAGGACCGGGGTTTCGATCACCCCGGTCAATTCATTTTCGGGGATCGAGAGAATGTAATCCTCGTTAAAAATATCGCCCATTTCTGATGCGATTCCGCTGCCGCGCAGGGATTCGAGGAATTTGCGGTGAATGCGGTGATCCTGATCTTCATATTCGATCTGCCGACCGCCCTGCTTGACCGACGTTGAACCACCGCCCTCATTGCTGACGCGCCGCAAGGAAATGAACGGATAGCGTGCGCTCCCGATTGAACAGGCGAGATAGCGGGCTGGCTGCGCGCATGTGTTGAAATGCTGATGGAACATCCAGAAGGGCGGCGTATACATGAACCCGTGCCGCCAGGGCAGTTCCACGAATTTATCGTCGCCTTCATACCAGAGCAATGAATAGCCTTCGCCACTCACGCAATGAACATGCGTTCCTGCTGCATGGCGATGGGCCTTCTTGTAGCGCCCGACCGGGATCTCGGATGTATGCGCATGCATCGTGCCGTCGGCCAGCTGGAAGAAGACATTGCGCGAACCCTTGCCGCGCGCATTGAGCTCATAGAGTTTGAACCCCGTCAGATCGTGGACGAAATTCGTTTCCCAGACATTGATCGTGGCTGCATTGCCGGTGCGCTCATAGGTCGAATGTTCGCCCTCACCCTCAAAGCGATTGGGCGCGCCGACGCGCTCTGGAAACTGGAACGGATTGGCGAAAACAAAATCGAGATTGTGGTAATGATTGATGGCAAGCGGCGCATCATTGGTGCAAGACAAGCGCGCGCTTTCACGGCCTGACGAATTGAAGATCTGATATTCGCAATTGAGCGGAATCGAAAAGAGCGCTTTCGGCCCCCATTCGAATGTCTGTTTGACACCGCCCGGCAACCAGACCGTCGTCGAGCCGAAACCCGTCAGCACATAGAAGAAAGCCTCATAAAGATGTTTGAGCGGGCGCGTCTTT
>CANHAW010000021.1 GCA_947458675.1 Beijerinckiaceae bacterium | reverse complement strand
GTGATGACAACATCGCGCCCGTCGCCGCAGGGAAAAGAGCGATAGGTCGGAATGGAATCATGTCCCGCGCCCTGACGGCCCGGCACTTGTCCGGACGTCAGAAAATAAGCTGCCTGATAGGCCAGCATGGCGACCTGACAATCGAGCATGGCAATATCGACCCATTTGCCACGCCCTGTGCGCTGCGCCTCGATCACGGCAGCAAGAATGCCGGTTGACGCATACATGCCGGAGGCCAGATCGCCGATGGGAATGCCCGAGCGCACGGAACGACCATCAGGTTCACCCGTGAGCGACATGCCGCCCGACATGGCTTGCACGATCATGTCATAAGCGGGCCGGTCGCGATAAGGTCCATCCTGCCCAAAGCCGCTGATCGAACACCAGACGATGGAGGGTTTTTCGCGCGCAATCTCGTCATAGGAAAGGCCGAGGCGCTCCAGCACGCCGGGGCGGAAATTCTCCACCACAATATCGCTGGCCAGAGCGAGGCTCTTGAGAAGAGCGCGACCGCGCTGCGTTTTCAGATCGAGCGAAAGGCTCGATTTATTGCGATTGATCGACAGATAATAAGCGCTTTCGCGTCCGACAAAATGCGGCGGCAGGCGGCGCGTCATGTCGCCATCGGGCGCTTCGACTTTGATGACTTCCGCGCCAAGATCGCCCAGCATTTGCGTGGCAAAAGGGCCGGAGAGAAAAATCGTCAGATCGAGCACACGCAAATGCGACAAGGGTCCGCTGCGCGCGGGTTTTTCTTTTCTGTTCTGGCTCATGCCCTCATTCATCCGAATGCCAATTCATCATAGGCGCCTGCTGCTGTGAGCAATTCAACAAGACGGCCCGGCGTCAGCGGCGTGTCGGTGACATGCACGCCAAATTCTTTCAGCGCATCCTCGATGGCAGAAATGATCGCTGCCGGTGCTGGAATGGTTCCGCCCTCGCCGGCGCCCTTGACGCCGATGGGATTGAGCGGCGAGGGCGTCTCGACATGGGCAATTTTGCAGCTCGGCACATCGCCCGCCATGGGAATGAGATAATCGGCAAAGCTCGTCGTCAACGGCTGGCCGGCATCGTCATATTGCATCCATTCAAACAGCGCATTGCCAATGCCATGGGCAACGCCGCCCTGCACCTGTCCATCAACGATCAACGGATTGATGATATTGCCTGCATCATGGGCGACGGAATAATTCAATATTTTCACGCCGCCTGTCACAAGATCGACTTCGACTTCCGCCACATGCGTGCCGCTGCAATAGGCGGCCTGCGGGGGCGTGAAATAGGCGGTGTTTTCAAGCCCGGCTGTTTGGCCCGGCTGCATGGAAAAGCCCGGCATGCCTTGCGACATGCGCGCCAATTCGCCGAACGTCAGAACCGGCTTATTGCCGGTGCGCGCCATGACTTCGCCATCGGCAATGTCAATATCGTCAGGCGCAACGCCCAGAGCCTGCGCTGCAAGTGCCACAATCTGCTTGCGCACATTCGTGCCGGCAATTTGCGCAGACGATCCGGCATTGACTGCCTGGCGGCTGGCAAAAGCGCCCACGCCATTGGCAATGGCGGCCGTATCGCCAACTGTGATGACAATATCCTCAAGGCGACAGCCCACGGAATCGGCAACAATCTGCGACAATGTCGTGCGCGTGCCCTGACCCTGCTGCGTAGCACCCGTTGCCACTGCCACTTTGCCGCTTTGCAAAACGCGCACAGTCACGCCTTCAAACGGGCCAAGCCCCGTGCCCTCGACATAATTGGCAAGACCAATGCCGATATGGCGACCCTTGGCGCGCGCTGCTTTGCGACGCTCTTCGAATGAATCATATTCAGAAATTCGCAAGGCTTCCGACTGTCCCTTGGGATAATCGCCGCTGTCATAGATGAGCGGTTTGCCATCACGAAATGTCAGCCCGACCGAATAGGGCATTTGCTCCGGCTGGATGAAATTACGACGCCGCAATTCGGCGCGATCAATGTTCAATTCGCGCGCGACGCGATCTAGCAGTCGCTCCATTGCAAAAACAGCCTGCGGACGCCCAGCCCCGCGCACCGGTGTCGTTGCGACTTTATTGGACAGAGCCACACGCACATTGAGCCTGTAGGCCGGGATCACATAAGGCCCCGGCATGGTGGCCGCTGCAATATAGGGCATGATAATGCCCCACGGCACAAAGGCACCGGTATCGTGCAACAGCGCGCCGCGCACGCCGAGAATCTTGCCGTGATCGTCAACGGCAATGGCGACATCCCAATATTGATCGCGCTCTTGCGTGGCGCAGATGAAATGTTCGCGCCGATCCTCGATCCATTTCACCGGCTGGCCGAGTTTCAATGCGCAAGCCGCAATGACTGCTTCTTCCGCATAAAAAATGGCTTTCGGGCCAAAACCGCCACCGACATCGGGAGCGATGCAACGGATGGACTCAATATGCCGGTCGAGCATGTCGGAGAGCATGCGACGCCCGATATGCGGTGTCTGGCTGCCGGTCCAGATGGTCAGAAGATCGCTGGCAGAATCATGCGAGGCCAGAACGGCGCGCGTTTCCATAGCCATGCCGCCGCCGCGATGCTGCCAGAGGCTTTCCTCAAACACATGCGGCGCGCGCGCAAAAGCGCCATCGACATCGCCATATTCCATCTTGAAATCGGAGGCGATATTGTTTGGCAGATCCGCATGGGCCACCGGCGCACCCGGCGCAATGGCGGATTTGAGATCGCTCACGGCCGGAAGCGCTTCATAATCGGCATCGATCAGTGCAAGCGCGTCTTCAGCAATATAGCGCGAACGCGCAATGACGACCGCGACGGTCTGGCCGACATAGCAGATCTCTTCCACCGCCAGCGCATGTTGCGTGCGAAGCGCTGCAATGGCCGCATTGGGCACAAGCATGGGCATGCGCTCGCGCTGCATGCGCTCGGGCATATCCGCACTGGTGAAAACGGCAATCACGCCATCCAGCGCAAGAGCGCGCGAAGCGTCAATGCTGCGCAGTCGCGCATGGGCATAGGGACTGCGCAGGAAACAGGCATGCAAAGTGCCCGGAATTTTCACATCATCGACGAAGCGTCCCTTGCCTTGCAGCAGGGCCGGATCTTCAATGCGCTGAACGCGCGCGCCAAAATGTTTCGCGCCCATGTCAGGCCTCCCGCGCGGCAGCAAGCCGCTGTGCGGCATCGAGTGCCGCATCCACAATGGCAGCATAGCCGGTGCAACGGCACAAATTGCCGCCAAGCGTGTCGCGCACCAATTTCTCGCTGGGTTTGGGATTGTCGCGCAGCAATTCAGTCAGCGTCATCAGCATGCCGGGCGTGCAATAGCCGCATTGCAAAGCATGATGCTCCTGAAAACATTGCTGCAGAATATTGAGCTCGCCATTCTCGGCCAAAGCTTCGACGGTGGTGATCTCACTGCCGTCTTCCTGCACTGCAAAGGCAAGGCAGGAGCGTCCCGACAATCCGTTGATGAGCACGGTGCAAGCACCGCACACACCATGTTCGCACCCCAGATGTGTCCCCGTCAGGCCGATTTCATGGCGCAGAAAATCGCCCAAAGTCATGCGCGGATCGATCTCGCGTTCATATGAAACGCCATTGACGCGCAGCGTAACTTTTTGCTTGCCCATATCAGATCCTCGCCATGGGTGCGCCTGCTGCCTGTGCCGCATCGGCAATCGCGCGCATGGTCAGCATTTTGGCCAGATGACGCCGATAATCGGCAGTTGCATGGACATCGTCCACCGGTTCCAGTCGCTCGACTTCGGCAAGAATTGCGCGCCGCAAAAGAACGGAATCGAGCCTGTGGCCGATCATGGCGGCCTCAGTTTCATCAAGGCGCAGTGCCGTTGCACCGACACCATTGAGCGTGATCGACAGACGCTCGACAATGGCACCAGCGCCAAGCTCAATCATGGCTGCTGCCCCCGCAATGGCGAAATCGCCATGCCGCCGGGCAAATTCGTGAAAGCCAAAGCCATGGCCTTCGCGCCAGCAGGGAAATTCAATGGCGACCAGAATCTCGTCGGCCTCCAGCGCTGTCTCGAGATAACCGCGCAGATAATCGCGCGCCGAGATGCGGCGCTTGCCGCGACGGCTCGCCAATTCGACACTGGCATCGAAAGCCAGAGCGACCAGCGGCAATTCAGCGGAAGGATCGTTATGCGAGAGCGAGCCGCCAATCGTGCCGCGATTGCGCGTCTGGCGATGTCCGACATGATCGAGAGCTGCATGCATCAAAGGCAGGCGGCGCGCGATGAGATCGGAAAACTCAAGCTCACGCTGGCGCGTCATGGCGCCAATGCGCAGGACATTGCCCTGCTCTTCAATGCCCGACAATTCGCCGATACGCGCCAGATCAACAAGGTGGTCGGGCTGGACGAAGCGGAAATTCATCATGGCGACGAGCGATTGTCCGCCGGCAAGAATTTTTGGATTCTCCAGCGTGGCGACCAAGTCGAGCGCCTGCGCAAGGCTTGTCGGGCGGTGATATTCGAAAGGTGCTGGTTTCATAGCGTGAACACGTGAATGGAACAGGCGCCATGATCGAAGCCTGCTATGCCGCCACCCGTTGCATGGGTGAGCCCGACTTTCGCGCCCTCGACCTGATGTTTACCGGCACGCCCTTCAAGCTGGCGCACGATTTCGACTGCCTGCACAGCGCCTGTTGCGCCTACCGGATGACCGCGCGACAAAAGTCCGCCCGATGGATTGACCGGCACGCGCCCGCCCAGAGAGGTGGCGCCGCTCGCCAGCAAGTCATAAGCGCCACCGCGCTCGCAAAGCCCGAAAGCCTCGTAATACATCAGCTCGGCAATGGTGAAAGCATCGTGGATTTCCGCGACATCGATATCGCTCGCCCCAATGCCCGCCATTTCATAGGCCTCATGGGCGCCCCGCACAGTGAGTTCGGGGAATGTCATGTCGCGATAGCCGTTGGTATATTTTCCAGACGTGACTTCGGATGCGGCAATGCGCACGCGGCCCTTGCCGAATTTGCGCGCCGCTTTTTCCGAGCCGATGATGAGCGCGGCTGCGCCATCGCCTGTCGGGCAGCAATGCCAGAGCGTGAAGGGCTCTGCCACCATGCGCGAGGCCATGACTTCTTCAAGCGTCACGCGCTTCTGGATCTGTGCATTGGGATTGAGCGCGCCATGATCATGCGCCTTGACCGAGACTTGCGCCAATTGCGCTTCGGTCAGGCCGAATTCATGCATGTAGCGTTTGGCGCGCATGGCATAAAGCGCGGGCATGACCATGCCCTGATTGACTTCCCAATCCTCGCGCTCGAGCGGCAATGTGCCGCCGCCGAATTTGGTGAGCTTTTCGACACCGATCACGGCAACAATATCGCAGGCGCCGCTCTTCACCGCCATCCAGGCTTGCGCCAGCGCAGATGAGCTCGACGAACAGGCGTTTTCAACATTGACAATCGCCATGCCCGATATGCCGAGCGCTTTGGCAACGCGCTGTCCGGCCAGCATGCCGCCAAGTGCGGTGCCGCAATAAACAGCATTGATATCGTCGGCGCGCACACCTGCTTCCAGCATGGCTTCGCGCAAAGCCGGCCAGCCGATTTCAGCCAGAGTTTTTTCGGGATATTTGCGGAAGGGAATCGCACCCGTTCCCAAAACATGAACGGTGCTCATGTGCGGCCTCCCGCAACAGTCGCGAAGAGATAGGATTTCAGAATGGCGCCATCGGGCGCTGTGCCGACGCGGCCCTCGCCCAGCCAAACGCGCCCGCCGATCTGCACGGGCGAAGCGCTTTCATCGATATGGGCGAAGATGCGAATGCCCTCAGCCAGATCGACATAGCCAACCGTGTAAGGCACATCCCAGCCTTTGGGCGCCATATGGACGCGCGAATAGGAATAGAGCTCGCCCTCGCCAGACAGGATTTTGTCGTCAATCTCCAGCGACAGGCATTGCGTGCAAACCTGGCCTTTGGGAAAGCTCAACGCGCCGCAGCTTTTGCAACAGCCGCCTTTCAGCTGCAATCTGCCGCCCTGCAGCGCCACAAGTTCCGGATCGACGAAACGCGGCCCCTCTGCCGCCTCATCCTTCTGTCCCGACATTTGAACCCGCATCCTCCCAGAGTGGCGATGAACTCGCTTCTGACTTGAAACGACCATGAGCCGAACCAGCTTGTCAATCAAGGCACTAAGAGTTTGTTCGCTTAAGCAGAACAAGTGTTCGCTTTTTTGTGCATGAACTCATGCTGCGCTGCGAAAGAGGTCGAATCCAGCTTGCTCTGATCGTTTGAATGGAAATATCGTTCGACTATGCAGAACAGTCGCAATCCTGTTTCCAAAACTCTCAGGGCGCTGGCCCGCGTCGTGGAATATCCCGGCGGCGAGATTGGCGTGCGGGAATTGGCGGCTGCGATGAAGGTTGCGCCAAGCAGTGCCCATCGCCTGCTGATCGGGCTCACCGAAGAAGGCTTCATGCGGCAAAATCCCGAGACGGGGCGCTATGAGCTTGGTCTTGAATTTCTGCGCCTCGCCTATCTGGCGAGCGGCAAGTCGCCGCTGCGCCAGAGGGCTTTGTCGCATATGCGCGCGCTGGTCGATGCCTGCAACGAGACGGCTTTGCTTGGTATTTACGATCCGGTGCGGCAGGAAATGCTGTTTGGCGCCAGCGTCGAATCCATGCATCCGCTGCGCTATGCGATCGAACTCAACAAATGGTCGCCCGTCTATACGGGTGCATCGGGCCTTGCGATTCTGGCCTTTCTTGAAGAAGCGCATGTGCACAATATCATCCAGCGCACGCGCCTGTCTCCGCTCACCCAGCATTCGATTACCGAGAGTTACAAACTCTCAGCCGAGCTCGAAACCATCCGCCAGCGCGGCTATGCTTTGACGCGCGGTCAGCGCATTCAAGGGGCGGTTGGTCTGGCAGCACCGATTTTCGGCAGCAATGGCGAAGTGATCGGCGATGTCTGCCTGACAATTCCCGAACAAAGATTCGATGCTGCAAGCCAGGATCATCTCATCGGCCTGCTGCTGGAATGCACCAACAAGATCACGATCGATATGGGCGGAAAGCCGCAAGCCAAGCGGCCAAGCGCAGCATGACGTCCGCAAGGGGCGCATGAAAAGGGAGGAGACAAAGTGACGGACAATCTCAATGTCCTGTGTGCGGGCGGCTTTCGCGCCGCCATGGATCTCATCGGGCCGGCCTTCGAAAAACAGAATGCCGTCGCACTGACCTACACTTATGCAACGCCGGGCAAGACGCGCGAGATTCTCGAAAGCGGCTTTGCCTTCGATGCTGGTGTGATTGTCGCAGGCGTTTTGAAAAAGGCGCAGGCCGATGGCTTTGCGCAAAATGTGACGAGTTTCAAACTCGCCATCCCGCCGGTGGGCATGGGCGTACCGGCCGGGCGCGATGCACCCGATGTGTCGAGCCTCAAAGCTTTTCGCGAAGCTGTGGCAGCGCTGCCTTCCATCGGCCTGTCCGATCCCAAGGCCGGCACCAATCTTGGTGCAGAAACACTCGCCCATGCAGATCGTTTGGGTTTTGGCGCAGAATTGCGCGCCAAAGCCCGCATGTTTGAAGGGCCGGGCTCTTTTGTCTCTGCCGCTGTGGCGCGCGGCGAGGCCGATGCGGTCATCACTCTTGCGAGCGAAATCGTGCCGATCCCCGGCATTCATTTTGCCGGGCGACTGCCGGCTGAATTGCAGACCGAATATGCCATGCAGGCGCTGATACCCAATCCTGCAACACACAAGGCGCAGGCCTTGATGGATTTTCTGCGCAGCGAAGACGCCAAAGACATGATGCGGCGGGTCGGCCTCGATCCGCAGGCATGAGGGAGAGAGTGACATGAAATTCAGAACATCTTCGGGCCTTGCGCTGAATTACAAAACACGCGGACGCGGGCGCACCATTCTCCTCTGTCATCCCATCGGCATGCGGGCTGCTTTCTGGGATGATGTCATGCTGGCGCTGGAAGATGAATATCGCACCATTGCGGTTGAAACGCGCGGCCATGGCGAAAGCGACGTACCGGCAAAAGCCTTCAGCCTGACCGATTGCGCACAGGACATGGCCGAACTCGTGCGCGCTGTCGGCCAAGGCCCGGTCATTGCAGCGGGCTGCTCCATGGGCGGCATGATCGTGCAGGCGATGATGGCGCGCACGCCCGATGTGTTGCGCGGCGGTGTGATCGCCAATACGGGCCATCGTCGCGACGATGCTGGCCGGGCCATGCTCGAACAACGCGCAGTGACGGCGGAAAAGGGCATGCCGGAAATTCTGCCCACCACTTTGACGCGCTGGTTTTCGTCAGACGTGCAAGGCCTGCGGCCCGATCTTGTGCTCAGAGCGCGCGACTGGCTTTTGGAAAACGATCCGATTGTTCACGCCTGGTCATGGCGCGCCATTCGCGATCTCAATTATGCCGATGATCTGGCGAAGACGAAAATTCCCGCCATGGCAATTGCCGGCACTCACGATCAGGCAACGCCCATGCCGGCCATGCAGGATATGGTCGCCTCCATTCCCGGCTGCCTCTATCGCGAATTCAAGACCGGCCATATGACGCCGATGGAAGAGCCCAAGGGCTTTGCCGACGCGCTGCGCGATTTTGCGCGCGGCCTTGCCTGATATCGGCAAGCGTTTTTCCAAACAAAAAGGGCGCGCTGTTGCCAGCGCGCCCTTGCTTTTTGATTGCGAAACTTATTTCGCAGCAGCGCGCGTCATCGTCCAGGTGTCTTTCGAACCCTCGATCGTGCCCGACATGCGATTGCCGTCGACCTTGCCCTGGTAGCGCTTGCCGCCGGCTTCGAATTCAACCGCATCGGCATTGATCTTGCCCGAGGTGATCTGGCTCGTCGAACCACCCATGGTGATCGAGCCTGCAAAAGTCTGATAGGTCTGGTTGAGCGAGAGACGGCCATTGGCGCCGCTCCATTCGCCGCCGACCTTGGCCGGCACGATCCAGAGCATGGCGCGGCAATAGCTCGTGCATTCGCCCTTGGCTTCGGCGCGCTCATCGGGGTTCCAGTCGCCCATGTCGAAGGAATTCGACACAACGCGCGTGCCCGGCTTCATGTCCAGAATGATCGGCCGCAATTTGACATTGAGATGCGGCAGCAGGAACAGGGTCAGCACGGTGGCTTTCGAAAAATTATATTCGAAAATGTCGCCGTGAACGAATTCGACCATATTGGTGACGCCGGCATTTTGCGCATTGGTGCGCGAGAGGCGAACCATGTCGGGATTATATTCAACACCCAGCGCCTTCACGCCACGCTTGGCGGCTGCAATCACGGTGCGCCCATCGCCCGAGCCCAGATCGATCAGGAAATCCTGTTTCGTCACTTTCGCCATTTCGAGCATGCGATCGACGAGACCGTCGGGCGTCGGCACCCAGACGACATCCTTGCCCATCTGGCCGACGGAAGGCGTGTAGGTTTCTGCCGTCTGGGCTGTGGCCAGAGCCGGGCTCAGGGCTGCAGCCAGGACGGCGGCGCCGAGGAAATGGCGGAATTTCAGGCTTTTCTTCATTTTCGAACTCCTGCGGACAAGAAGATGCGGGATCAATGCGAAAGGTGCGAATTCTGCCCCTTGGCGCGATAGAAGACCAGCGGAAGCCCCGCTGCAACGACGGCCATGCCAGCCAAAGCTCCATAACCCGTGTAAGTGACACTGGCGTAAAGCATATAGAGGCAAGTGGCGCAAAAGAGGATCGGCGTCAGCGGGTAAAGGGGCACACGGAAGGGCAATTCACGCTGCGGCTCGCGGTGGCGCAGAATGAAGAGCGACAGCCCGACCAGAAACAGGAAGGCCCAGAAAATCGGCGCCGTATAATCGACCATGGCCTGAAAGCCATCGCGGCTGACACTGCCTGCAGCCACCAGAAGCAGCGAAATCGCGCCCTGCGCCAGAATGCCGTTGCGCGGATTGTCGCCGCGCTCATCCCAGACGCCGAGACGGCGAAACAGCGGCAGATCGCGGCCCAGAGCGTAATAAGTGCGCGCGCCGGTGAAAATCGTGCCGTTGATCGTCGACAGAGCCGTCACAATGACAATGAGGCTCAAGATGATCGCCCCCGAATCGCCCACCGCCAGACGCATGAGATCGGCGCCCGGCGCCTGCGAGGCGCGCAAGCCCTCCAGCCCGAAGGTCCAGAGCATGGCGACATTGACGAAGACATAAAGCGCGGTCAGCACAATCGTGCCCGCCACCAGCATGCGCGCTGCATCGCGCTGCACATTGCGCATTTCAGCCGCCACATAGGCCACTTCGTTCCAGCCGCCATAAGTGAGCAGAACGAGAATCAGCGCCAGCCCGAGCGAGCCGGAGGACGAGGAGGCGGCCGCCGGTGCGGGTGCCTGATTGACCGAAAAAAGCGCCGCCGCAATGACCGCCATGACGGCGACCACCGTCAGGCTGGTCAAAATCACCTGCAATCTTTTGCCCGGCACAGTGCCCAGCAGATTAAAGGCCGTCACGCCGATCACTGACAAAGCTGCATAAATGGCCGCACTTTTCGGGCCGAAGCTGAAAATCTGCGAGGCATAATCGCCCAGCACGAAACCGACCGCCGCAATGGCGCCCGTCTGGATGACGGTGCCGCGCGCCCAGCCGAAGAGAATGGCCACTTTCGGCCCATAGGCACGCCAGAGAAAATGATATTCGCCGCCGCTATGGGGCTCGGCGCTGGCCAGTTCCGCATAGCAGAGCGCGCCGATCAGCGTGATCAGGCCACCAAAGACCCAGATACCGATAAAAGCAGCCTCGCTACCGACATTGGACGCAATCAGGGAGGGCGTCTTGAAGATTCCGATCCCGATGACAATGCCGACCATAATCGCCACGCCATCAACCAATGACAGGATCGGCTGCGGCTTTGCCGCATCAGCCTTGGACATCCCGGACTCCCTTTTTTCTCTCAAGCTTCAGTATAGGCCGGCATCCGGGCATGACCAGACCTGCCCCAGCGGTTTCTCCTTACGCCGGGCCGCTCTCAAGAGAACTTCACAAGATCGCGCGCCGGCGCCCACCCCCCGGCAAAGCCCGGCGTCAAAGCCGGAATCCGCCGGAGGAACAGGCCAAAAGGGCGCGCGGCGCCCCTAGCGGGCCGAAGCCTTGCGGATATAGGGGCCAAGTTCGCGGGCGGCGCGCTCAGCGAAGGTCGGGTCGAAACAATCGTCCGCCTTCAGCCCCTTATTGGTGACATCGCCCTGTTCCTGGAAGAAAGCCAGATCGCGCCGCACGCTCTCCAACGCCACTTTGCCATCCGGATCGGCCGCCTGCGGCGTGATCTTGCGCAACAGAGCCTCGGGAACTTTGGAGCGCTGCGAGAAGATGCGAATCACCTCATCGGCGCCGCCATCGGTGCGCCAGCGTCCATTGGCGAGCGCATCATTGTAATCGCGCGTGCCGCGCAAAAAGGCTTTCATGAAACGATGGGCAACATCCTTGCGCTCGGTGCGAAACTTGTCGCCGAAGAAGAGCATGGACAATTCATACATGGAGACGAAATTTTCCGTCGGCTCGAATTCAACCGCCAGCCCCTGCTCGGCAACAATCGTCTTGAAAGGCTCATTCATGATCGAGCCATCGATGGCGCGGTTCTGAAACGCTGCAACCTGCTGCGGGAAAGGCAAATAGACCTTGTCGATATCGGCATAATTCACGCCGCCTTTTTTCGCCGCCTCATTCAGCACAGCCCAGGGCCCGACGCCCGCCGCGCCTTGCGCAAATTTCAGCCCCTTCAGATCGGCATAGGATTTGAAACGTCCGCTATCGATCAGATCCTTGCGGATCATCACGCTCTGATAAACATAGACGGGTTCCGTGCGGCCCTTGTCAGCAACAATGCGCACGCCGATCTTGCGATCAATCGCATTGAAAAGAGACGCAGCTGTCGCGCCGCCACCGACATCGAGATCGCCCGTGCCAAGTGGTGGAATCATTTTCGCAGACGCATCGAAGACGATGAGTTCGGCCTGAATATTTTCCTGCTTGAAATAGCCTTTTTCCTCAGCAATCAGAACGGCAATATCGCCTATCGTATTCAGCACGCCGATCCTGACGAGATCGGCTGCGCGCGCTGTTTCGCTGAACAGAACGATGCTGGCCGCCATGGTGGCACAAACCATGAGTCTGGATTTCATCTTGCTCCTCCCGGTCGGCCCGTGGCCGTTCTTTTCTCTTTGGGACCTTGAGGGTGAAGCAGACGCGGCTCTTGCGCAAGCACGATCACTTTCGTCTTTCGACTGAAACTCGCACTTGATCTTGCCTTCATCTTACATGAACCTGAGCAGCATCAACCGGCGCGGACCGGGCTCGAAAATGAATTGCGGGAGGATATGATGAAACCCACGACCAAGCGTCGCCGTTCCGTTGGAGAATACGCTCTTCTTCCCATCATGGCCTGTGCCTTGGCAACGCCTGCGCTCGCACAAGATGTTTCGGCCTTTTATGGAAGCCGCAATGTCGAAATGGTTGTCGGTTATCCGCCAGGCGGCTCCAACGATCTTTATGCGCGCGTGGTCGCCGGACATATCGGCAAACATATTCCCGGCAATCCGCGCGTGATCACGCAAAACATGCCCGGCGCCGGCAGCCTGCTCGCCTCCAATCATTTGTTCAATGTTGCGGCCAAAGACGGCAGCGTGCTCGGCGCCGTGTCGCAGGGCATTCCGCTGCAAGGCCGGCTCGGCCATCCGCAAGCCCGCTACAAGGCTGCGCAATTCAACTGGATCGGCCGCACGAGTCCCTCAGCCAATGTCACCATGGTCTG
>CANHAW010000020.1 GCA_947458675.1 Beijerinckiaceae bacterium | reverse complement strand
GGGCGATGCAATCATCATTGAAACGCCGACGGGTGGCGGTTATGGGCCGCGTCACTGACGCCGGATTTTTGCGCCCGGTGGCAGGAATTCGCCATTCTGCAAAAGCCGGTCGAGCGGCGTCATGGGTTCCAGCCGCGCGGGTGGCGCCACAATGGGCTGCGCTTCGATGGGCGAGCGCGGCTCGATAATGCTTGTTTGCGCCTGCGCGACGCGTGTGCGCATTTGCGGCGGCGGTGCTGGCGGCAGGCCGAGTTGCACGCTGCGCACACCGCTGGCTGAAAGCGATTGCGACGCCATTTTCGGCTGCGTCTTTTCGATCAGGCCTGCAATATCGATATCTTCTTCCAGCTCCGGTGGATCGGGCAGATCGTCGAGGCGCTGACGCGGCGGCATCAGGCCCGGCGCAGGCAGCGGTTTGCAAATGCGGCGTGGGCCTTCCGATGTATTGCCATGCATGGCGAGATCGACATGCATGTGATTGTAGTGAAACACATCAGAGCCCGGCGCGAGCACAGTGGTGAAAACCTGGCAGGCACCGGCCTGGATTTCGCGCAAAAATGTTTTGGTCGCGCCATCGCCGCGCGTCCAGTCTTTGACGAAAGTGATTTCGCGACCGTCGGCGAGAATGAATCCGCCAATGTCGATGGCATTGCCAAAACCATGTTCGGAAATGCGCACGCCCTGATTGTTCATCGAGCGGCAGGCATAAGAGCCCATGCTTTTCACTTCGGTGACAGGCATGCCGAAACGCTTCAGCGCGGCGGGCTGGACGAATTCAGCGATCCATTGATCGAGCGCGGCGGTCATCGGGCAGCCGATGGTCTGCGTGGTGGCAATGGCAACCGTGCCGCCGGCAAGTGCTGTGACCTTCAGCGGCATGGTGAGGCCGCAAATGCCGGGACCGTCAATCTCGCGCGCCAAAGCGACATAGGAGGAGAATTGCACTTGCTTCTGGGCGAAACAGGCTTTTTCCGCCTGTGTGCGCCAGGCAGGCCTCTGCGGTCGCTGGAACAGGGAACACCCTGCCAGGGCAAAAGCGGCAACCAACAGGGTTGCGATTGGCAATACGCGACGCGCCATTCGCGAAAAATCGCAGCAAAGCGTTAAGGGCCGATAAAGAAAGCGGCCCAAAACCCCCTTTTTTCAGCGGCGTGGCAGGCGGGTGACGGTGGGGAGGGGCCATTTTGGCAGGCGGCACCCGTGCCTTTGGGAAAACCGGCAAGATCACGCAAAGTTGGGGCCCGGATCGCTTATAATCGGGGCCGTCTGCCCCTATATTGTGCTTTGCGGGTGCTTTGCCCGTTTTTTCGAGAGGTTTGCCACATGACCACCCGTCGCATCACGACCAGCAAATTGGCCGCGATCGGGGTAGCCTTGTCGCTGGCTTTCGCGCCTGCCCTTGCCGAGGCCAAGCCCGGCAATAGCGGCAGCGCAGGCAGCCGCGGCTCCAAAACCCATTCCGCTCCGCCCTCCACCCAGACCGCGCCCGGCGCGGCCCAGCCGATGCAGCGTTCTGCCACACCGCAGAATCAGCCGGGTGCCGCCCAGCAGGCGCAGCGCCCCAATGCGCCGGCCCCCGCTCAAGGCGGCTTCTTCGGCTCGGCTCTGGGCAAAGGCCTCATGGCCGGCCTGATCGGCGCGGGCATTTTCGGCCTTCTGTCGGGCTCGGGCCTGTTCAGCGGCCTTGGCTCCATGGCATCTTTCTTCGGCTTGCTGCTGCAGGTCGGCCTGATCGCTCTGGCGGTCATGCTGGCAGTCAAGCTCTTCCGCGCGCGCCGCAACAACCAGCTCGCGACCGCTGCTCCGCAAGGCGTCGGTCCTGCTCCGCAGGCTCCGATGCAGCGCGAGGCTTTCGGCGGCATGTTCGGCGGTGGCGCTGCCACGGGCGGCGCAGCAGCCTATGGCGCATCGCAGGTGCGCGATCTGCAGATCGGCCCGGATGATTTTTCGGCCTTCGAGCGCAAGCTTGCCGAAATCCAATCGAGCTATGGCGAGGAAAACCTCAATCATCTGCGCCGTCTGGTCACTGAGGAAATGGCTTCCTATTTCGCCGAGGATCTGGCTGAGAACGCCCGCAAGGGTGTGATCAACAAACTCTCGGGCGCCAAGCTGCTCGAAGGCGATCTCGCCGAGAGCTGGAGCGAAGCCAACGAGGAATATGCCACCGTCGCCATGCGCTTCTCGGTCATGGACACGATGGTCGACCGCAACACCGGCGCCTATGTGTCGGGCGATCGCCAGGAGCCGTCGGAAACAACGGAGCTCTGGACCTTCGTGCGCCCGATCAACGGCGCGCCGGACGATTGGAAATTGTCTGCCATCCAGCAGACAGCCTAAGAGCGGTTTTTCAGCCGATAAAGAAACGGGCGCCGATAGGCGCCCGTTTTTGTTTTGGGGCACAAAACCCTCTCCCTCTGGGAGAAGGACGCGCCCTTTCTTGCTGTCATGGCGCGTGAAGCATGCGCCATCCAGAATCGCCGCACGCAAAGATGGATTGCCGCGTCGCCTTCGGCTCCTCGCTATGACGAGCCCGGAGGGTGTTGCCTTTCCGCCGTCATTGCGAGCGGAGCGAAGCAATCCAGAGATCACACGTGAGGCCGCTGGATTGCTTCGTCGCTGGCGCTCCTCGCAATGACGCCGCGTTAGCGCCGCTTCTTCGGCCGCGCTTCGCCGCCGCCGAAATTATGCGGGCCCATATCTTCATCTGTCGGTTTGCGCACACGTGCGGAGGGTGGCGTGTTGGCGGCTGCGCCATATTTGCGTGAGCCCTGAAAACCGCCCGCCTGATCTTCCACTGCCTGCTGGCGGGCGAGCGGATCGGAGCCGATGGCGAGTTCGGTGGCCTGCAATCTTTTCACTTCGTCGCGCAGGCGTGCGGCTTCTTCGAATTCGAGATTGGCGGCTGCCTCGCGCATGCGCTTTTCGAGATCGGCGAGCGTCGTCTGGAAATTATGGCCGATGGCGGGTTTGTCGGCGAGGCCCATATCGACGGTGACATGATCCTGCTCGTAGACCGAGCCCAGAATATCCTGAATGCCGCGCTTGATCGTGGCCGGCGTAATGCCGTGCTCTTCATTATAGGCTTGCTGTTTCTCGCGGCGGCGGCTGGTTTCCGCCATGGCGCGTTCCATCGAGCCGGTGATCTGGTCGGCATAGAGGATGACCTTGCCGTCGACATTGCGCGCGGCGCGGCCGATGGTCTGGATGAGCGAGGTTTCCGAGCGCAAAAATCCTTCCTTGTCGGCATCCAGAATCGCGACAAAAGCGCATTCGGGAATATCGAGTCCTTCGCGCAGCAGATTGATGCCGACAAGACAATCGAAAGCGCCCAGCCGCAAATCGCGGATGATCTCGATGCGCTCGATCGTATCAATGTCGGAATGCATATAGCGCACGCGCACGCCATTCTCGTGCAAATATTCGGTCAGGTCTTCGGCCATGCGCTTGGTCAGAACGGTGATCAGCGAGCGATAGCCTTTTCTGGCCATTTCGCGAATTTCGCCCAGCACATCGTCAACCTGCGCACGCGCCGGGCGCACATCGACTGGCGGATCGATCAGCCCGGTCGGTCGAATGACCTGTTCGACAAAAATGCCGCCCGTCTGTTCCATCTCCCATGTGCCCGGCGTCGCCGAGACATGAACCGATTGCGGACGCATCGCGTCCCACTCTTCAAAGCGCAGCGGCCGATTGTCGAGACAGGAGGGCAGGCGGAAACCATATTCAGCCAGCGTCGCCTTGCGGCGGAAGTCGCCGCGATACATGCCACCGATCTGCGGCACGGTGACATGGCTCTCATCGGTGAAGACAAGCGCATTGTCGGGCAGATATTCGAACAAGGTCGGCGGCGGCTCGCCCGGTTTGCGCCCCGTCAAATAGCGGGAATAATTTTCAATGCCGGCGCAGGAGCCGGTTGCCTCCAGCATTTCAAGGTCGAATGTCGTGCGCTGTTCGAGCCTTTGGGCTTCGAGCAGGCGGCCCTGCCCATGGAGTTCCTCGAGCCTTTGTTTCAGCTCTTTCTTGATGCCGGCATGGGCCTGCAGCAAGGTCGGGCGCGGCGTGACATAATGCGAATTGGCATAGAGTTTGACGAATTCGAGATCCTGCGTTTTCTTGCCGGTGAGCGGGTCGAATTCGGCAAGGCTTTCGACTTCGTCGCCAAAAAATCCGATACGCCAGGCGCGATCTTCATAATGGGCCGGAAAGACTTCAATCGTATCGCCGCGCACACGGAAGGCGCCGCGCGAAAAATCGGGCGTGCGCTTGTATTGAAGCGCAACAAGATCGCCGATGAGCTGGCGCTGGTCGATACGCTCGCCGAGTTTCAGCGAGAATGTCATGGCCGTATAGGTTTCGACCGAGCCGATACCATAGATGCAGGAGACTGAGGCGACGATGATCACGTCATCGCGTTCGATCAAGGCGCGCGTCGCAGCGTGGCGCATGCGGTCGATCTGTTCGTTGATCGAGGATTCTTTTTCGATATAGGTGTCCGTGCGCGGGACATAGGCTTCCGGCTGGTAATAATCGTAATATGAGACAAAATATTCGACGGCATTGTCGGGGAAGAAACTTTTGAATTCGCCGTAGAGCTGCGCGGCCAATGTCTTGTTCGGCGCCAGAATGAGAGCCGGACGATTGGTGCGTGCAATCACCTGCGCCATGGTGAATGTCTTGCCCGAACCTGTAACGCCGAGCAGAACCTGATCGCGCTCGTGATTGTCGATATTTTTGACGAGTTCTTCGATGGCTGCGGGCTGGTCGCCGCGCGGCTCATATTCAGACACGAGTTTGAAGCGGATTCCGCCTTCCGATTTTTCCGGGCGCGAGGGTCGATGCGGCGTCCATGGCCTTGCCTCACGCAGATTGGGGTCGCCTGCTTCCAAAAGGTCGCGCAGCGATTGGCTGGTCGCGGTGGAGCCGAACATTTCGCTCGGCGGGGCCGTGGGGCGCTGGCGCTTGGGCTTGGGCGAGGTGAAATCGACATCGCCTGAAGGATCGAGGCCGAGCTGGCCGGCAAGTTTTGGATCGAGCCCGGTGACATCGCCGGCGTCAAATCCGGCCTGCGGGGCCTCGCCGAAGCCTTTGGCCCGCACCAAAGCCGGGTTCAGCAATTCAGCCAGATGATGGGCGAGCGGCTGGACGGCGGGCTTGGAGGCCTTGCTGGCGGGCGTGCGCTTGGTGGCGGGCTTTTTCGGGGGGCTCTTCGGCATGGGTGCAATATGGGGCGCGATGTTCCGGCGCGCCAGCCTTCTCCGGGGGAAGAGGGGGGAGATGAACCGATAAAATCATTGCCCCATCCGCTGCATGGCACTAGTTTCCGCCGTCTCCCCGAAAGGGGATCCTTCCGAATGAGATTCTTCCCGGAGCAACGACATGGCCTTCCTCGCCGACGCCCTTTCCCGCGTGAAACCTTCCGCGACCATTGCGGCGACGCAGAAGGCGCGCGACCTCAAGGCGCAGGGGCGCGATATCATCTCTCTCTCCGTTGGCGAGCCGGATTTCGACACGCCCGACAATATCAAAAAGGCCGGCATTGCCGCCATCGAGCGCGGCGAGACGAAATATACGCCGGTGCTCGGCATCCAGCCTTTGCGCGAAGCCATTGCCCGCAAGTTCAAGCGCGAGAACGGCCTCGACTATAAATGGTCGCAGACGATTGTCGGCACGGGCGGCAAGCATGTCCTGTTCAACGCTTTCATGGCGACGATGAATCCGGGCGATGAAGTCATCATTCCCGCACCTTACTGGGTTTCCTATCCCGACATGGTGCTGCTGTGTGGCGGCAATCCGGTTTTCGTCGCTTGTTCGATGAAGAATAATTTCAAGCTCGCCGCTGCCGATCTCGAAAAGGCGATCACGCCGCGCACCAAATGGCTGATCCTCAATTCGCCGTCGAACCCTTCGGGCGCGGCCTATACGCGCGATGAGCTGAAGGCGGTCGGCGAAGTCCTGAAGCGTCATCCCCATGTCTGGGTGTTGACCGACGACATGTATGAGCATCTCTGCTACGGCGATTTCGAATATACGACGATTGCGCAGGTCTGCCCGGATCTGATCGATCGCACGCTGACCATGAATGGCGTGTCGAAAGCCTATGCCATGACCGGCTGGCGCGTCGGCTATGCGGCTGGTCCCGATCAGCTTATCAAGGCGATGGACCTGCTGCAGGGACAGCAAACATCGGGCACGTGCTCGATTGCCCAATGGGCGGCCGTGGAAGCGCTCGATGGCTCGCAGGCGCATTTGCCGGTGTTCAAGGCGGCCTTCCAGGAGCGCCGCGATCTCGTCGTCTCCATGCTCAATCAGGCGCGCTATCTGCAATGCCCGACGCCGGAAGGCGCTTTCTATGTCTATCCGTCCTGCGAACAGGCGATCGGCAAGAAGACCAAGGAAGGCAAGGTTATCGGCACCGATGAGGATTTCATCTCCGAGCTGCTGATGGCAGAAGGTGTTGCGGTTGTGCATGGCTCGGCCTTCGGCCAGGGCCCGAACTTCCGCATTTCCTATGCAGCCTCGGTGAAGACACTCGAAGACGCCTGCGCGCGCATCCAGCGTTTTACGGCGAGCCTGTCGTAAGCGAAACATTTGAACGCGAAAGGGCCCTCGCATCGCGAGGGCCCTTTTTTGTTGCGCCTTTGCCGCGTTGCCTGCGGATCCTCGCAATGACGACATGGAAGACAAAAAAAGGCCCCGGAAAACCGGGGCCTTTTGCATTTCGATGCTCTGCGAAGATCAATGGGCGTCAGCCCAGACCTTCTTCTTCGTGTAATAGAGCAGGCCGGCGAAGACGAGCAGGAAGGCCATGACGCGCAGGCCGGTCTGCTTGCGCTCTTCGAGCTTGGGTTCGGCCGTCCACATCATGAGGGCCGCCACATCGGCCGCATATTGGCGGGCCGTCTTTGGCGAGCCGTCGGTATATTCCACGACGCCGTCACCGAGCGGATTGGCCATGCCGATCTTGTTGCCCGGGAAATAATCGTTCCAGTTCGGATCGTCGGGCTTCGAATAGCCGTTCAGCAAAGAGACGATATAATCGACGCCATGCTCCTGATAGGCGCCGCCCGGAATCGGGAGGGCGTCGATCAGGAAGAGCGGGAAGCCGCGCGAATAGGAACGCGCCTTGGCGAGCACCGAAAAGTCCGGCGGCACAGCCCCGAGCGCAGCCGCGGCTGCGATTTCATTGGGGAAGGGCGAAGGGAAGCGATCCGACGCGCGGCCGGGGCGCTCATACATTTCGCCCGCATCGTTCGGGCCGTCCTTGACCTTGTATTCCGCAGCCAGAGCCTTGACCTGGGCTTCCGAGAACATCGGGCCACCCGGATCGGACAGGTTGCGGAAGGCAATGCGCTGCAGGCCGTGGCAGCTCGCGCAGACTTCGCGATAGACCTGAAAACCGCGCTGCAATTGGGCGCGATCGAAGGAGCCGAACGGGCCGGCAAAGCTCCAATTCTGACGCTCGGGCGTTTTGCCGCCGCCGGCGGCCTGGGCCGGCGCTGCGGCGACGAGCGCCGCAAAGCCAAGAGCGAGAAGGCTGAATTTGGTCTTGATCATTTTCATCGTTTCCCGTCGTTCAGCCTGGCTCACTTGGTTTCCGGCGCGGAGGCCGCACCGGTCGCCATGGCGCTTCCTCCGCCACCGCGCATCAGCACCGAATCTGCAATGGATGCGGGCAATGGCTTGGGCGTCTCGAACAGGCCGAGCAGCGGCATGACGAGGAGGAAGAAGGCGAAGTAATAGAAGGTGAGGATCTGCGATGCGATCACGTAACCGCCTTCTGCCGGCATGGCGCCCAGATAGCCGAGACCAATGCAGCAGATCACGAAGACCCAGAAGAAGACGCGATAGACCGGGCGGAAAGCCGCCGAGCGAACGCGCGACGTATCGAGCCAGGGCAGGAAAGCGAGGACCGCAATCGCGCCGAACATGGCAATGACGCCACCGAGCTTGTCGGGGATGGCGCGCAGGATCGCGTAGAACGGCAGGAAGTACCATTCCGGAACGATATGAGGTGGCGTCACCAGCGGGTTGGCCGGAATGTAATTATCCGCATGGCCGAGATAATTCGGCACATAGAAGATAAACCAGGAGAAGAAGGCCAGGAACACGACCATGGCGAAACCGTCCTTGACGGTCGCATAGGGCGTGAAGGGCAGTGTGTCGCGCTTGACGTCCTTCACTTCAACGCCGGTCGGATTGTTCTGGCCCGTCACATGCAGCGCCCAGACGTGCAGGATGACAACACCCGCAATCATGAACGGCAGCAGGTAATGCAGCGAGAAGAAGCGGTTCAGGGTCGGATTGTCGACCGAATAGCCGCCCCACAGCCAGATCGTGATGGCATCGCCAACCAGCGGAATGGCCGAGAAGAGATTGGTGATGACGGTCGCGCCCCAGAAGGACATCTGACCCCAAGGGAGCACATAGCCCATGAAAGCCGTGGCCATCATCAGCAGGAAGATGATGACGCCCAGAATCCAGAGCACTTCGCGCGGTGCTTTGTAAGAGCCGTAATAAAGGCCGCGCAGCATGTGAATATAGACGGCGATGAAGAACATCGACGCGCCATTCGCATGGGCATAGCGGATCAGCCAGCCCCAGTTCACGTCGCGCATGATGTGCTCGACGGAGGCGAAAGCGTAATCAACATGCGGCGTGTAATGCATGACGAGCACGATGCCCGTGATGATCTGGAGGCCGAGCATCAGCGAGAGAATGCCGCCGAAGGTCCAGAAATAATTCAGATTGCGCGGTGTCGGATAGACAACGAACGAGCTGTGGATGAGGCCCATGATCGGGAGCCGGCTCTCGAACCAGCGGCCGATGGCGCTCTTGGGAACATAGGTGGAAGGTCCGCTCATGTGAGTCACTCTGTTCGAATTTCGTGTCGCAGATGCAGTTTCGTGCGCAAAACCCGAGCTCGCGCTCGGGTTGCTGGAAACGTCAGCCGATCTTGATCTTCGTGTCCGCGATGAAGGAATAGCTTGGCACTTCGAGGTTTTTCGGCGCAGGGCCTTTGCGGATGCGGCCCGAAGTGTCGTAGTGCGAGCCGTGGCAAGGGCAGAACCAGCCGTGATAATCGCCCTGCTGGCCGAGCGGCACGCAGCCCAGATGGGTGCAGACGCCGATCACGACGAGAAATTCCGGCTTCTTGACGCGCTGTGCATCGGCCTGCGGATCCGGGAGCTGGGCAATCGGCGTGGCCGCAGCCTCTTCGATTTCCTTTTTGGTGCGGTGGCGGACGAAGACCGGCTTGCCGCGCCATTTGACGGTCATGCTCGACCCTTCGGCCAGTGCCGAGAGATCGACTTCCGTGGAGGCGAGAGCGAGTGTGGAGGCGTCCGGGCTCATCTGGCTGATGAGCGGCCAGGCTACCGCGCCGGCGCCAACGGCGCCCATTGCGGCTGTGGTAATATAGAGAAAATCCCTGCGGGTCGGCTCGACCGTCGTTGCTTCTGCCACGATAACCCCCAAATCCTGTCCTAAACGCCCCGCTGCGGCGGCTGCGCTGCGCTCATCCTTGGCGCGCAATCCGGCAGCTGGTTCTCGAGGCCGGCCGCACCAGTCACCCGGTCACATACGGTCGACTCCCGCGCACCACAATGCGACCCATCGCCACCTCGGCCGATGGGCCGAGGAAGGTCGGGAGGCTGCTGCTGGGCGGGCGTTGTTTGGCACCTCTCGCAGCGCTTGTCCATAGTCACGCTGTCGTGACATGGTGAAATGCACATGGCCCCGCTATGGCTGCGGGCCGCCGGGGCAGGCCCGGCCCGTTTCCAGCCATTGGGGCCCCGGACCAGACCGCCATGGAACATCAAAGCGACCCCGCCGCCGCCCTCATGCTGGCTCTCTATCAGCCCGACATTCCCCAAAATGCGGGGACGATGCTGCGCGCCTGCGCTTGTCTGGGGCTGGATGCCGCCATTATCGAGCCGGCGGGCTTTCCGGTCTCCGACCGCCATTTCCGCCGCGCCGGCATGGATTACCTCGACCATGTGCGGATCGACCGGCATATTTCCTTCGCCGATTTTGAGCTCTGGCGCGCCCGTGCGGGGCGTCGTCTGGTCCTGCTGACGACCAGTGGAGCGCAAAATTACTGCCATTTCGCCTATCGGCCGGGCGACATATTGATGGTGGGCCGGGAATCGGCAGGGGCGCCGGCCGATGTTCATGAGGCGGCCGACGGCCGGGTGGTCATTCCGGTGCGTGCCGGTTTGCGCTCGCTGAATGTTGCGGTTGCAGCCGCGATGGCGATGGGCGAGGCTCTGCGCCAATTGGGGGAACAGCAGAAATGAGTATGGCGGATATCGAGACGCGCAAGGGGCAGGCTCGGGCCTGGTTCGAAGAGCTCCAGAACAAGATGATTGATGCCTTCGAATCAATCGAGGATGAGGCGCCCGGGCCTTTGCACGATGAAGCGCCGGGCCATGCCGGCCGTTTCGAGCGCAAGCCCTGGAGCCGCGACAATCATGACGGGACGCCGGGCGGCGGCGGGCGCATGGCTATTTTGCGCGGCCGCGCCTTCGAAAAGGCGGGCATTCACACATCGACTGTCTTTGGCACATTTGCGCCCGAATTTGCCAAGCAGATTCCAGGTGCCGAGGAAGATCCGCGTTTCTGGGCCTCGGGCATTTCGCTCATCGCCCATCCGTGGAATCCGAATGCGCCGACCGTTCACATGAACACGCGTTTTGTCGTGACGTCGAAAGCCTGGTTTGGCGGCGGCGGAGATTTGACGCCTGTGCTGATGGCGCGTCGCACACAGGAAGATGTCGATGCAAAGGATTTTCATTCGGCCTACAAGGCCTGTTGCGACCGGCATGTCATTGCCGATTACAAGAAATACAAGGAATGGTGCGACGAATATTTCTGGCTGAAACATCGCAATGAGCCGCGCGGAATCGGTGGCATTTTTTACGATTATCTCAATTCCGCCGGCGATTCCGCCAATAGCAATTGGGATGCGGACTTTGCTTTCACGCGCGATGTCGGCGAGACATTCGTGCAGGCCTACAGCCAGATTGCGCGGCGCAATCTGGCGCTGGCATGGACGCCCGAACAGCGCGAAGAGCAGCTCATGCGGCGCGGTCGCTATGTCGAATTCAACTTGCTCTACGATCGCGGCACGATTTTCGGGCTGAAGACGGGCGGCAATGTGGACTCGATTCTCTCCTCCATGCCACCTTCGGTGAAATGGCCCTGATCAGCGCTCCAGCGCGCCGCTGATGCGTTGCGGGCAGGCATTTTCCGGATCGGTTTCGACCGTGAAAATTTCGACCGGCCGATAATAGAAACATTCGCGCACTGCGCCTTGTGCAATGGTGCGCGAATAAACATTCAGCGACTCCCCGAATATGGCGAGTTGTACATTGAGAATAAGTGCCACGCCGGCAATGCCAGCCATCAGCATCAGGCGAAAAATGCCCATCGGGAAAAGCCTAAATGAAAACGTCAATCAATATGGCTAGCGCTGGCGCAATGATGGGCCTATCCGGCTTTGAAAGTCCATAATTTGTTGGCGAGGAAACTCCAGAACAGGACAAGCCCGGTGGTCAGGATCTGCGCCGGCAGATAGGGAATGGCCAGCCGGTTCACAAACAGGCTCATCAGCCCCCAGGTCAGGACAAAGCCGACACTGGAGACAAGGGCGAAACGCCAGATCGCCGCCGCATGGCTCCGATCGGTTGGAAAAACATGGCGGCGGTTGAGCAGATAGGACGTCACCCCGCCAAACAGGAAGCCGACGAGCGTTGCCGGCACCGCCTGCCAGGCGAAAATTTCCACCAGCCCGATCAGCGCGCCGTAATGGGCGACCGCCGCAACCAGGCCGACGGCAATGAAGGAAGACATCTGACGCGAGAGTGACATGCAACCTTCCTAGCCTCGAGCTCGGCAATTGTCATCAGGCCGGTCAGGGGGTGCATTTTGGCCGCAATTTTTTTTATCGCCGCCGCCGCCCGAAAAGCTGGATCGATCCAGAAACTCTCTTTTTTGGCAATTGCTTGCCAATTCTCTGGCTTTGTTTGGCCTATTTTGGGCTGTTTTGGTCTGACGGAACGAAAGCTATGCGTTATGCGTTCCGTTACTGTTTTGCATTAGTTCGATTCGTATTTTCAGTCCTATTCAATGGTCGAGTTTTCTGTTTGGTCATTGCCGTTCGCGCCAATTTCTTTTCGCGTTTGTCCCGTTTGCGCGCCCGCTCAGCAGCATTTGCTGCTGCGACGAAGGGCGCTATAGCGGTCGAGTTCGCCTTGCTTGCTGGGCCTCTGATCCTGTTGCTCATCGCCATGTTCGAGCTCGGTTCGAACCAATTGCATCTCCAGCAGGTTGAGCGCATCGCCCAACGTGCCACCTTGCTGCTGCGCACGGGCGAAATCAGGGCCGCCGATTATACGGCGCAATCCTTCCGCAGTGACGTCTTGTGCAAAAATCTTGTGCTGCTGACCTGCGGCAATATTGTCGTGAATCTGTCTTCACCGCAATCGTCGGAGCGCATCACCGGCGCGAATGTGTCGGGCGCGAAATGGTGTCCGGGTGCGGCCCATGAGGTGCGCCTTCTGCAAATCGCCTATCCGGTCCCGCTGCTGTCGCGCATCTGGGCAGGGACGCCGCTGAGCACACCCTATTTCATCGCCAGCAATGGCCTGCGCAATGCGCCCGATGCACAGACAGGGGCCTGCGCATGAGGAGGCGGGCAGCGCTTTTCCTTGCCGACACGCGGGCCGTGACCCTGGTCGAGGCCGCTTTGATTTTGGCGTTCCTCTTG
>CANHAW010000019.1 GCA_947458675.1 Beijerinckiaceae bacterium | reverse complement strand
GTGATTCCGCTGATTGTTTTCTTTGTCATCATTGCCGGTGCTTTCGTGCGGCATTTTTATAATGTTCGCCATTCCGATCATGCGAAATCGCCTTGGTGGGCATGGGGTGTCAGCGCGGCTGCCATGCTGGCTGCTTTCCTCATTGCAATGGCGTCATCGCCCGGCGGGCGCGAGCGCTTCGGTCTTGCAGCCAATGATGTGCCGGAGCCTGTCATTGTTGCATCGGCTCTGCCGCCGGCACATGTCGTCGATATTGTGATCGGCCGCTGCTCCATGTGCCATGCGCCGCAACCGGTCTGGGATGGCATTGCCAGCGCGCCCAAAGGCGTGATGCTCGATTCGCCGGCCCGCATTGCGGCTCATGCGGAAGCCATTCGCATGCAATCCATCCTCACCCATGCCATGCCGCCAAACAACATTACCGAACTTGCGCCAGATGAGCGGCGGCAATTGTCGGAATGGCTGAAGAAATGAGGATGTGAAGAGCAATGATGCCTCACGCCATCAAGGCCGAGCCTCTGACCCGTTCTGCTTTCGCGCCTTTCGGCGATACGATCGATATGGCCAATATTGCGCCCAAGCACATTAATCAGGGATTTGCCGATCGTTTCGACGGTCTGGCGAATGTCGATGTCGCGGCGGGCGGCGGCGCGGTCAATGTAAGTCTTTTTCATGCCCGTCCGCGTCCCGCGCCAATCGATATTCTCTTGATGGAGCGCCACCCGCTCGGGTCGCAATTATTCGTTCCGATGCAGGACAGGCCCTGGCTGGTTCTGGTTTGCGCCGATCCGCTCGATGCAAGCTCTTATCGCGCTTTTTGGGCCAGCGGTGCGCAGGGCGTGAATTATGCCCGCAATGTCTGGCATCATCCCTTGCTCGTTCTCGATGCAGAGAGCCGTTTTCTCATTGTCGATCGCGTCGGGCCGGGAAATAATCTGGAAGAAATCGAACTCGATGAATCGCAGCGGCTGACGCTTCAGCTTTGATTCATCGGTCTGCAGGAGAGTGGAATGACCCAATCCTATTTCTCGGCCATGGGCGGGCATCCGCCCCAGACCGATCTGCTCACCGGCCGTTCCATTTTCACGCAAGCCTATGCCGTCATTCCCGGCGATGTCATGCGTGACATTGTCACGAGCGCTCTTCCCCATTGGGAAAAGACCCGGCTGTGGATCATTGCGCGTCCGCTCTCCGGCTTTGCCGAGACATTCGCCCATTATGTGATGGATGTCGCGCCCGGCGGTGGCAGCAGCAGGCCTGAGCCCGATCCCGATGCGCAAGCCGTTCTCTTCTGCGTTGCGGGCGAGGGTGAGATTGTCATTGCGGGAACAAAGCACACGCTCAAGCCCGGAGCCTATGCCTATATTCCTGCCGGTACGAAATGGTCGCTGCACAATGGCGGCTCGGCGGCGCTCAAATTTCACTGGATCCGCAAATCATATGAAAAAGCCGATGGCATCGAGCTGCCGCAAGCCTTTGTGACGAATGAAGCTGATGTTGCGCCTGTCACCATGCCCGGCACGGATGGTCGCTGGGCGACCACGCGTTTCGTCGATCCAGCCGATCTGCGTCACGATATGCATGTCAATATCGTGACATTCGAGCCCGGCGCGGTCATTCCCTTCCTTGAGACACATGTGATGGAGCACGGGCTCTATGTGCTTGAGGGCAAGGCCGTCTACAAACTCAATACGGATTGGGTCGAGGTGCGGGCTGGCGATTACATGTGGCTGCGCGCTTTCTGCCCGCAGGCCTGTTATGCTGGCGGGCCCGGCCGGTTCCGCTATCTGCTCTACAAGGATGTCAATCGACATCCGCGGCTCAAGCTCTGAAGATGATCCTGGCCCGATCGAAGCCCCGCCGGGGGCCATCAGGCGAAGGGCGCATTGCCTTGGCCGGTAAGATTGTATTTCAACTTTATGCTCCATATTCGCAGCGCTACCGCTGTGCGGAGCCATCGTCTGCTATATCGTCGAGTTGGAGATCCGCGCATGGCGCGGACAGGGGAAAGTTATGAGCGGCAAAATTTCCGACGATTTGCGCAGCGGCGCATTGTTTTACCATCGCTTCCCCAAGCCCGGAAAGCTTGAGATCCAGGCCACCAAGCCGCTTGGCAACCAGCGCGATCTGGCGCTGGCCTATTCGCCCGGCGTGGCTGCTGCCTGCGAGGCCATTGTCGAGGATCCAGCCGAGGCGGCTTCGCTGACGGCGCGCCAGAATCTTGTTGCTGTGGTGACCAATGGAACGGCTGTTCTGGGTCTTGGCGATATTGGCCCGCTGGCATCCAAGCCGGTGATGGAAGGCAAGGCCGTTCTGTTCAAGAAATTTGCCGGCATCGATGTGTTCGACATTGAAATCGCGCAGAAAGACATTGAAAAATTTGTCGAGACGGTGGCCTCGCTCGAGCCGACATTCGGCGGCATCAATCTGGAAGATATCAAGGGTCCGGATTGTTTCGAGATCGAGGAAAAGCTGCGCGCGCGCATGTCGATTCCCGTCTTCCACGATGACCAGCATGGCACGGCCATCATTGTTGCAGCTGCCGTGCGTAACGGGCTCGAGCTGGCCGGCAAGAAAATCGACAAGGTCAAAATTGTCTGCTCGGGCGCGGGTGCGGCCGCACTTGCCTGCCTCAACCAATTGGTGGCACTCGGCGCCAAGCGCGAGAATATTTTCGTCAGCGATCTTGAGGGCGTGGTTCACAAAGGCCGCAACACGCTGATGGATCGCTGGAAGGAAGTCTATGCGCAGGAAACCAGCGCGCGGACGCTGGCTGAAATCATTCCTGGCGCCGATGTCTTTCTCGGTCTTTCTGCTGCGGGCGTTTTGAAGCCCGAGATGGTCAAGAAGATGGGCGAGCGTCCGCTTATCCTCGCTTTGGCCAATCCAACGCCTGAAATCATGCCGTCAGAGGCGCTCGCTGCGCGTCCCGATGCCATGATCTGCACCGGTCGGTCGGATTATCCCAACCAGGTCAATAATGTCCTCTGCTTCCCCTATATTTTCCGGGGCGCTCTGGATGTCGGCGCCACCACGATCAATGAGGACATGAAACGCGCGGCGGTGGAAGCCATCGCCCAGCTTGCGCGCGAAGCGCCGTCCGATGTTGTGGCGCGCGCCTATGGCGGCTCTGCGCCGCTGTTTGGCGCCAATTCACTCATTCCCTCGCCCTTCGATCCGCGGCTCATTCTTCGCGTCGCGCCCGCTGTGGCGCGCGCTGCCATGGACAGTGGCGTGGCCACCAAGCCGATCACCGATTTCGATGCCTATGCCGATCAGCTGAATCTTTTCGTCTTCCGCTCCGGCTTCATCATGAAGCCGGTTTTTGCGCAGGCCAAAGCAGATCCGCGCCGCGTGATTTATGCCGATGGCGAAGACGAGCGCGTCTTGCGCGCGACACAGGTCGTGCTCGAAGAGCGTTTGGCTGTGCCTATTCTCATCGGTCGTCCTTCGGTCGTTGAAAAGCGCATCGAGCGTTTCGGCCTGCAGATCAAGCCCGGTCGCGATTTCGAATTGATCAATCCTGAAGATGATCCGCGCTACCGCGATTATGTGCAGACGCTGACCGATGTCGGTGGGCGAAAGGGCATTACGCCCGATGCAGCGCGCACGCTTGTGCGCACCAATGCAACCGTGATTGGCGCTGTTGCCTTGCATCGTGGCGATGGCGATGCGCTTTTGTGCGGACTTGAGGGTCGTTTTCACACGCGCTTGCGCCTGATCAAGGATATTGTCGGATTGCAGCCCGGCGTCAGCGATTTCTCGGCTTTGTCGCTCTTGATCACGCAGAAAGGCAATTTCTTCCTGGCGGATACGCATGTGCGCGCCGATCCGAACGCTCAGGAAATTGCTGAAATGACGGTGCGGATCGCAGGCCATGTGCGCAGATTCGGACTGACGCCGAAAGTGGCGCTTCTCTCCGACAGCGATTTTGGCGGGCTTGATTCTGTTGCGGCGGGCAAGATGCGCAAGGCGCTGGAAATCATCACCGAGCTCGATCCGCGTCTTGAAGTGGATGGCGAAATGCAGGCCGATACGGCTCTGTCGCAAGTCATCCGTGATCGTGTCATGCCGCATTCGCGCCTGACAGGCGAAGCCAATGTGCTCGTCATGCCAAATCTCGCTTCGGCCAATATCGCTTTTCAATTGGTCAAAGTGCTGGCCGATGCTTTGCCGGTCGGACCGATTCTCATGGGGGCAGCCAAGCCGGCCCATGTGCTCACGCCCTCCGTCACTGCGCGCGGCATCGTCAATATGACGGCCATTGCTGTTTCAGAGGCGCAATCGGCCGATCGTTGGGATCCTGCTTAGGCTGGCCGCATGATCAGCCGCCGCGGGGCCTGTGTTTATCATGGCCGAGCGGCGGCCCGCTTGTCTGTCCGACACGTTCGCGGCTTGGGAAAGTGGCCTCCTCGCCCTGATCGGTCAGGGTCGGGAATTCACCCGCATTTTTGACAGCTTCCAGCGGCTCGACCAGCTCATTTGTTGGGCTGGCTTCATAATCCTCTGTCGGATTGGGCAGAAGCGTTGCTTTCTGACTATCCTCTATCGCCACAAGCTCTTTGGCCATGTCCCAAAAAGCGTCAGCGCCCCCATCAGGGCGGCCTTTTTCAAGCCAAAGCCTGTGGGCGTGGTCGCGAATGCGCCGCTCGTCGGGCTTCTTTCCTGTCATGCAGCCATAACAGGAAAGCGCCCCAGGAGTTGCGCGGCGAGCTTTACTCGCTCAGCTTCATCTGTGTTGCGCGCGCAATGTCTTTCCACAGCGCGACTTCGGTTTCGACCGCCTTGGCGAGAACCTCTGGCTTGCCGCCCAAGGTCGTCATGCCTTGCTGAGCGATCTTTTCTCTGACGCCGGGATCGGCCAATGCCTCGTTCACGACAGCATTCAGGCGATTGATAATCGCATCGGGCGTCTTTGCGGGCGCGAAAAGACCGACCCATTGAATCGCTTCGACGGAGGGATAGCCTGCCTCCACAACAGTCGGCACATTGGGCACGCGCGCATCGCGTTGCGAACCACCCAGAGCAATGGCGCGGATGGTGCCCGCTTCAATATGCGGCAGGCTCACCTGTCCCGAGAGGACAGAAAATTCGACATCGCCCTGAATGACAGCCTGAAGCGCAGGCGCGCCGCCGCGGAAGGGCACGTGCTGAATTCTCACGCCCGCTTTGGATTTGAACAATTCAGTGATGAATTGCGTCTGGCTGCCAAAGCCCGGCGAGGAATAATTGAGCGCGCCGTCGCGCTGTTTGGCAAGCGCCACGAATTCGCCGAGCGTCTTGGCGGGCACTTTCGCATTCACCACAAACAGCATCGGGTCGCGCGCCAGCATGATGATGGGCGCAAAATCCTTGACCGCATCATAGGTCAGATTGGGGTTCACGGCCGGCAGGACGGCATGGGAAGAGGCAACAGCCAGCAAAGTGTGCCCGTCGGGTGCCGAGCGCGCCACGGCCTGCGTACCGACGGCGCCGCCGGCTCCGGCGCGATTGTCGATGATGAGATTGCGGCCGAGCCGCTTTTCGATTTCGGGCTGGAGAACGCGAATGCCCGCATCATTGATCCCGCCAGGGGGGAAGGGAACGATGACGGTAATATTCTTGCTCGGATAATCCTGAGCTGCGGCTGCGCCAGCAAAAGCAAGGCCCGCCAAAAGCGTACCCCAAAATCCGAAGCGATTCATTCTTGTCCTCCCGAGGCCCGTTTGCCGGGCGCCTGTCATCTGCATGCAGCTTTAAGCCCTTCATGCGGGCGCGATGATCGTCCCGATCGCCATCAAGCGTCAAGACATTGCTCCCGCTCTAGTCAGCGGTTCCCCGGCAGTGCAAGATCACTTTCCCTTCAACACCGGCCCGGAGCCTTCGGCTGAAATCCCCCGCCTCCTCATCAGCGCCGCCCTATCGCTCTTTATGCACGGATTGTGGCATTTCCCGCAGTTCTGAGCCTTCCCGTTGCGGGCGGGCCTGCCAGTTCATCGATCCCGATTATTCCGCCCTCGAGGCGGCTGTGCATGGCCGTGCCCGAGATCCCGCCAGACAGGATGAGGTTTTCTTCGGTCCTTTCCGGCGCATGTTGCGTGCCTCGCTGGCGGCGCCGCTTGAAAATGCACAATGGACGGGAATCACCACGCGCATTGCCGAGCTTTTGCTGGAAAAGGGAGCTGTCGATGCGGTCCTGACCATGGCTCCCGATCCGCAAGATCGGTGGCGGCCTGTTCCTGTTCTCGTCACCAAGGCGCAGGATATGGCGCAATGTCGTGGCATGCGCATGGGCTATGCGCCCTTGCTCGCTTTGCTCGATCCGGCGCGCGAGCGCGGTTACAAGCGGCTCGCCATTATCGGCATCCCATGTCAGGTCTATGCATTGCGCGCTCTCGAAAAAGAGCTGGGCTTCGAGCGATTATATGTCATCGGCACGCCGTGTTCGGATAATACGACGACCGAGCGTTTCCATGAATTTCTCGCTTTGCTCTCCGATCGTCCCGAGACGATTTCCTATCTCGAATTTCGCGCCGATTATCATGTCGAAATAAGATTTCTGGATGGACGAAAAAAACTCGTTCCTTTCCTGCAATTGCCGATTTCGAAACTGCCGCAGGATTTTTTCCCGCTCACGTGCCGCACCTGTGTCGATTACACCAATGTGCTGGCTGATATCACCGTCGGCTATATGGGCGGGCAGGGCGAGCAATGGCTGATCGTGCGCAATGAGCGTGGCGAGGAATTGCTCGATCTTCTGGGCGATGAAGTGCGCTTGAGCGAACCTGGCAGCGCCGGCAAGCGGGCGGGGCCGGTGAAAGGTTTTCTGGCCAATGTGGAGCGTGCCGCTGGTGGCTTGCCCCTGCGCGCCATGCCGAATTGGCTGCGCCCGATCGTTGGCTGGCTGATGCCGCGCATCGGTCCGCGCGGGCTCGAATTTGCGCGCGCGCGAGTCGAGATGAAGGCGGTCGAAACCGTGCTGCATTTGCGCCGCCAGGTGCCGCGCCGGATGCGTAACATGATTCCAGCCCATGTCTGGGATCTGGTCCGCCCCTATGGCCTGACGCCGAAGGATGGCGAACAGGCGCGCGAGGGGTCCGACAAGTCAAAATCGCCTTGAGGGCATAAAGCTGCGGCTCTGGACAAGGGCGTGCCGGCAAGCGAGTGTGCATGTGAGAAACGGCTGCGCAGACAGTCGGCTATGGGGGGATTCGTTTTGGACTTTTTGGGCACACCCGATGTCGGGCCAGTTCTGTTTTTCGGCCTGACCCTTGCGTCTTTTGTCACGGCTTTTATCGGTGTTTTTACGGGCACGGCAGGTGGCGTCATTCTGCTGGCTCTCATGGCCATGGTCATGCCGCCGACCGTCCTTGTGCCGGTGCATACATTCGTTCAGCTCGGCTCCAGCATCTCACGCACTTTGATCTTGCGGCAATATGTGATGCGAGGAATCGTGCTGCCCTTTATCGCCGGCGCAGCGCTTGGGGCTTTCGTCGGTGCGAAAACATTTGTGTCTTTGCCGACGTCATGGCTGCTGACCATCATTGGGTTTTTCATTCTTCTCGTCACATGGATGCCGAGCCTTGGGCGGATCGGAGCTGAAAAAGGTCGCTTTGCCGTTCTGGGATTTGTCGCGACATTCATGGGCGTTTTTGTCAGCGCAGTGGGCACCTTCCTGTCGCCTTTCATCGCAAGTGCTGCGCCGGACCGGCGCAATCATGTGGCGACGCAAGGCATTTTGATGATCTTTGTGCATCTGCTGAAACTGCTTGCCTTCAGTTTCATCGGCTTCACCATCTGGCCCTATGCGCCGCTGATCGCTGCCATGATCGCCACGGGCGTTTTCGGGAATTGGCTTGGCGAAGTCGCGCTGAATCGCACAACAGAACAGCGCTATCGCATGGTGCTGAAGATTTTCCTCACGCTTCTTGCGCTGCAGCTTCTGTATCGTGCAGCGCGCGATGCCGGCATTTTCTAAAAAATGCGCGGCCGCTGTCATATCGACATGCGGCCGCGCTGCTGCTTTTGAAGATCGTCACATTTGCATTCATGGACGCAGTCGAAGTCCTGCTTCCGCGTGAGCTTCATCGATCGAAGCTGCGCGCATGAGCGGGAAAAGCTGCCAAAGCGCCGAGAGGCCGACCAGCAGGTATATGATCCTCGACACAGTCGCTTGCTGCCCGCCAAACAATGTTGCGACGAGATCAATATTGGCTATGCCAACCAGACCCCAATTCAATCCTCCAATAATCACGAGGAGGAGGGTGGTGAGATTGATCGCTTTCATGGCTGCTCCCCAATTGCCTTCGCAAGAAAACTTGCGCCGGATCGGAAAGTTCTGGTCAAGCCTTGATCAATTGATGTGCTTGGCTAGTCGAGCCAGCCCGCCACAACGACAGCCATGATCAGCGCAGGCACAGCATAGCGCAGCAAAAAGCTCAGGCTGTTTGCTGCGCTATGCCGCAAGCCGAGTTCCTCAGCCAGCCATTGGCGCGGCAGAATCCAGCCGGCAAAAATGGAAATGCCAAAGCCTGCGAGGGGCAGCATAAAGTCGGATGTCAGAAGATCGATCCGCTCGAAGAAACGCGTCTGCGGGAAAAGGTTGAAGGACAGGATTGTCGGCACGCCCAGCAAAGTGCAGCTGCCGGCTGCCGCAAGGCTTGCATGGCGCCTGTTGAAACCTAAACGAATGAGCGGGGCGACAGAAAGCTCAAGCAGAGAAATGGCTGAGACAAGTGCTGAGACAAAAAGCAGAGCGTAAAAAACAATGGCGATGAAAGGCCCCGCCGGCATTTTGGCAAAGGCAAGCGGCAATGTCACAAACATCAATCCCGGCCCGCTTGCAGGATCGAGGCCGAATTGAAACACGATCGGGAAAATCGCCAGTCCTGCGAGAATGGAAACCAGCGTATCGCCGGCCACAGTGATCAGCGCTACTTTTCCCAAATGTATGTCGTCGCCCGCATAGGCTGCATAAGTAATCATCGCGCCAAGCCCGACGCCGATGGAGAAAAAGCCAAGCCCTACCGCATCGAGCCAGGCACCGGGTTTGAAGCGCGCCGGATCGACTTCAAAAAGAAAGCGCAAGGCTGCCCGGGCATCGCCCGCTGCCAGAGCATAGACGGCAAGCGCGCTGACAAGCACCAGAAGCACCGGCATGAGCAGGCGCGAGGCAGCTTCGATTCCACTCTCGATTCCCATGGCAACGACAAAGGCTGTTGCAGCCATGAACAGGGATTGGAAAGCCAGCATGCGCCAGGGCGAATGGAGAAAATCCACAAAAGCAGCCTGAGCGGCGGATGCATCGAGCGGCATTGGCAGCAAGCGCAGCGCGTCGAAAGCATAAGACAATGCCCAGCCGCCGATGACGGCGTAGAAACTCAGGATCAGAAAGCCGGCCATTACGCCGATGCAGGCGAAGATGCGCCACCATGGGGAGCGGCCGAATTGGCGCGCAAGCTGCGCCATGGCGCCGATGGCATCGCTGCGACCAGCGCGGCCGATGGCCAGTTCAGCCAGCAGAAGCGGCACAACAATCAGTGCAAGCCCTGCGAGATAGGCGAGGACGAATGCGCCCCCGCCATTTGCGCCGGCCTCGTAGGGAAATTTCCAGACGCTGCCAAGTCCGATGGCCGAGCCCATTGTCGCCAGAATAAAGCCGGCACGGCTCGACCATCGATCCATTCAGCAGCTCCTCAGGGCAGAGGCAGAAGCGGTTCCCTGCCTTTATGCAATTGCATATCGAATGTCGTCAGCAATGCGGCGGTTGAAGCATGCGAGCCCATTAACAGCACAAGATCGACAAGCCTGTTAGGCCCGAAGATTTTCTTCGCGCGGGCGAAAAGCTCAGGGCTCACCTTGTAGTCGCGCCAGACGGCACGGCCGAGTTCGATCACAACCGCATCTGTTTCGTCGAGCGAGGATGTCGGGCGATCGTGTTTGATGACGTCGATCGTTTCCTGTGGAACGCCTTCCTTCAGCGCGACCGGTTCATGCGCTGTCCATTCGAACTGGTTGTTCATGCAGCGCGAGGTGATGAGCAGGCCGATTTCACGCACGCGCGGGCCAAGGCCTGCTTCATTGCGCAGATAGCGGGTCATCCCGCTTTGGGCCTGCTGCGTTGCCGGGCTGTAGAGCATAATGCCGGTGGGGCCCTGCAGGCCTGCAATATTGCCGCCGCCGACAGCGCGATCATAGCGGCGCTGGCTGGCCTCATCGAGCGAGTCGCGCGGCAGAAGCGGCAGCCGGAAGCCCGAGTTCGGATCGATATCGGCGGGCCATGGATTTTGATTGTCAGCCGTCATGCTTGCCTCCCCTGATTTGTTTGAGAGGAAGCTTAAGACGGATTGCCCAGAATTTTAAGCCCTGCTTTCCCGCAATGGTCCGCTGATGGCGCGCAGCACGAAGGGAATGATCGCCAGAAGAACAGCCGTCAGCCCTGCGGCAGGCAGGCCGGCGAATATGATGAGGGGCCCGGTCACCAGAGCCGAGAAAATCGTCGCTGCGCCTGCGAAGGAATCGGAAAGACCGATGGCGCGTCCACGCGTCGATGTATGCGCCCGGTCGGCAATATAGGCCGTTGAGGCGACATTGGCCGCAGCCCAGCCAAGGCCGACGAGGAAAGTACCGAGCGTGACCGTCACCATATGCGGCACAAGCGCGACCAGCGCGGCTCCGATCAGCGAGACGAAAACACCGGGAAACATGATCCGCGAGCGCCCGAAACGATCCGCCAGTCGCCCCAAGCGGAATGGTGAAGGCGAACATGCCGGCAGAATGAAAAGTATGCGAGACGGCAATCGCAAAAAGCGAATGGCCATGATCATGAAGAACGAGCGAGGTCAGCACCATGACGATGGACATATTGCCGGTGCCAGCACAATTGGACAGGATGGCAAGGCGGATCGAGGGATCGGCAAGCAATTGTCTGGCGCTGAAAGAATCCTGTTTTTCCGGTTCTGGATTTTTGTTTGGCGGCAATTCCGGCCAGTAGGCCTGAAGATTCATGCCGATTTCTTTCGGGTCGGGCCGAACGAAAGCGACAAGCACTGCGCCTGTCAGAATGAGAACCGGCAGGAAGAACCAGGGCATTCCCAAAGGTTCTGCGCCTGTGCGCTGGGCAATGACATCGGCCAATTGCACCAAGAGCGGACTGATGGCGAGGCTGAAGAGCGAGCCCAGCGCCAGATAACCCAGCGCTTCAGCGCGCATGCGCGCCGGGAACATGTCAGTCACGCCGACGCGCATTTGCTGTGCGCCATTCATGCCCATGCCAAAAGTCAGCATGCCGATGATAAAAAGCGCAATCGAGCTGATGAGCATGGCCGTGCCCAGCGCAAGCGATCCGGCGAGCGCCAGAGCCAGGCCGAGATAAATACCCGTCTTGCGCCCGTGCTTGTCGGTGATGCGGCCGATGGGATAGGCGACAAGGAATCGACTGACGCCCACAAGCCCGACCGACAATCCCGCCAGCGCCGGCGATTGTGTCAGCGCCACAACCATCAGCGGGCCGAAGCCGTAGCTGAATTGCATGCCGGCGCCGGTAAAAGATTGCGAGGCGGAGAAAAGCGCGACATTACGCTTGATGAGCGCGGGTATTTTCAATGCGTGGTCGCCTTTTCTTCTTTTTGTTGCGCGCGCTTACTTCCAGCCGACGAGATCGATCACGGCGCCCATTCCGGCATGGCCGGCGCCTTCCGTCATATAGGCCTCATATTCCTTGATCTCATAACGCGCGAGAGATCCGAAGGCTTTTTCGAGCATGTCGCGCGTATAGAGACGATCGAGCTCTTTCGGTCCGCCTGTCTTGAATTCAAGCTGTTTGGGCGTGTAGCCCTCGATCAGCATGAGCCCGCCCGGTTTCAATGTGCGCAACAAGCCGGCCCATTTGGCCGCGCGCTCATTCGGCGTCGAAAATTGCGTGAAGATTTCCACGACGACATCATAAGTGTTTTCCGGATAGGGAAAGGCGTGAACATCGACATTTTCGAGATGGATCGATACGCCTTTGCGCTCTGCCAAAGCGCGCGCTTTATCCTGCGCATTGGAAGAGAAATCGATTGAATGGACGTCAAGCCCCTGCTGGGCGAGCCACACGCCATTGCGCGCCTCGCCATCGGCAACAGCCAGAGCTTTTCCCGATTTGGGGAGCAGATGTTTCTGGGCTGCGAGAAAAGCATTGGGCTCTTCGCCGAAAATATATTCGGCAACGGCATAACGGCCCTGCCAGCGCGCGAGTTCGCTCATTTTCTTTTTCCTGCCCTTGCCCCCGACCCTGTTTTACGGGTTCGCTTCCCTTTTCCGTTCTGGTGGTGACGGCGTCAAGCCGTTACTTGTCGGCAGCCTCGGGTGTCTGTCACTAACATTCTGTTTTTCAATGTGTTTCACTTTGCGCGCCGTCTGGCTTGCTCCGTGAACTTATTGCGTTGGCTTGATGCCGTCTTTGCTGACCTGTGCGCGCAGAGCCACAAGCTTGTCGCCTTCCTTGCGTGCGGCAACGAAAATCGTTTCGCCTGCTTTAAGATCCGAAAGCGAGCCGGGGCCTGCTTGTGACAGCGTTGCCTCCGGCGGCACGAACACATTGACCGAGCCGGTCTTGTAATTCAGCACCAGTTCCGGCCCGTTGTTCGATGTGACGGTCGCCTCGACAATGCCATTGGTCATGACCGAATCGGGGCGCAGATCCCACGGCGAAAGCCCGTCGCTGGCGGTTGCTGCAATGGGCCGAACATCGATGGCGATGGTGCGCCCGTCCGGCGCCTTCACCGTGGTCACGCCCAGTTTCATGCCCGGTTTCACCTCGGACAGGCTGAAAGGCTTGGTGGTGGCCACGCGCAGATCTGCGGGGACGTCCACCGCGACCCTGCGACCGTCGAACGAATCGATTTGCAGCGTGCTGCTTTCAAAAGAAGCAATCGTGCCGCGTATGTTCAGGTTCTGGGCAAATGCCG